>MNYA01000046.1 GCA_001872985.1 bacterium CG2_30_54_10
GTTTTCAATCAGATGGTCTTCCAGACGGAATCTGGAAGGAGGTCTTCAACAGCGATGCTTTCACATTCGGAGGTTGGAATTCGGGGAATGGCGGAGCGCGGCTTTCATCTGCACAGGGGCGATTCCATGCGATCTTGCCTGCCTGCGGCTTCGTGGTTTTCAGCAAAGTGGCCTGAAGAACTTCATTCGGAGCGCGGCTACCAAAAGAACCTGAATTATTCAATAGCGCGTTGAATTTTCTTTTCCATTTCTATTCAGCGCCTTTCTCTGTGCCCGCCGGGCCCGCCGGGCCCGCCGGGCCTGCCGTGCCCGCTCTGTGCCTGCTGTGCGCCCGCCGGGCCTGCTGTGGTTTCTGTGGCTAATTTTTTTTCGCTTTTGCATTTTCACGATTCGGTGCTTGCGCAATTCCGAAAAATCAGTATAATACCTCCTATCAAGTTCGATTTCGGAGGGCCGATTGGCAGCCGTCTAATAAAGTTTTGAATAATCGCCGCATTTCGCCGGCGAACATCTGATTGAAGAAAGCAAGGAGTTCTCAAGACCATGACCAATCTTTTCAATTACGAGGCAGTCACCCCTATCATCCGCGATACCATTGAACATTCTCTTCGTTTTTTTGACAAGATCAACGATCGGTTGATTGATATTTCCAAGGATGCCCGCCCCGATATGTCTCTTCCACACGCGGTAGATGAAATGAACAAGGTTTGCGCCGATTACCAGGACGAGCATCGCGCCCTTGTTGCACGCATGGAAAAAATCTGGCGCGATACGTTCGATCGAATCAACGATCCGAAGAATCGCCCGAGCATGGACCACGTCGATTCCTTCAAAAATCTTTTCGACCCCAACGAAATGCTTCGCCTCAATCGCGACGTCATGAACGCCACCGTCAGCTTTTTCTTTAAGACTGGCGATAGCTTGTTCAAGGCCTTCGATCCGCGTCGCCCGATCACTACCCCGAAAGATTTGGTCGACCTCATCAGCAATGCCCGTGAAGAGTATCAGCGCCGACATCACGAACTGACCCTCGGAATCGCGAATATCATGCGCGGAGCCATGGGAGCCGTGAATCCTGACCGACCAGTCGATCGGCACGAAGATGTTCCCAACACCACGAATCGCCCGGTTGATAAGACTTTTGACCTCCAGGAAATGATCCGCCTTAACCGCGAAGTCATCGACAATACGGTCAAATTCTTTTTGAGCCTCAATGAAAACCTGCTTCAAATTGCATCTTTCACCGGGAAACCTGAGAGCATCCGGAACAGCACCGAGATTCTGAACCGCGTCTGCGAAGATTTCCGGGTCACCCATCAGGCTATTACGAAGAATGTTCTCAACACCACCCGCCAAACCATCGAAAATACCTTCAAGAATCGCAACACGAAGATGAACCCCATTGATGCCATTCTTGACCGCGAAGAAATGTTCAAACTGAACCAGGAGACCCTCGCCAACACCGTTAAGTTCTTCATGAACGTGAATGATGAACTCGTGCGCACCATCCGCGAGCCCGGTCGCCCGGTCAGTCTCGACACCATGATCGATGAATATCAGCGCATCCACCGGATCCTCACCAGCCGCATCGAGGCTCTCTGGCGTGAGACCATGGAGCGCCTTCATGACGTCCACAGCGACGCCGGAACCAATTCCGCCGGTGAAGTTGTGGCCCCCGCAGCTCGTGCAATGGGCGCCACCGGTGACGCCACTGTCACTGCGACTCCCCGATTCGATCATCCAGTCGTTTCAGATTGCTGCCATGATGGCAATGTCCGGTCGGGCAAAGATGTCTCCGGATGCGCCACCGAGCGCGGAACGAACACACACACAACCATGACTGTCGCTGATGGCGCCCCCGTCGCCAAGGTTGGCGCCGACGCTCCAAAAACCAATCGCACTCCCAAAGCCACCAAGGAATCACGCAAGCTGTAATTCCCCTGCCTGATTCTCTGATTCTCTGATTCTCTGATTCTTTGATTCTTTGATCCCTCGATCGAATGGCCTGCCCGGAGATAAGTCTCCGGGCAGACTTTTGTTCAACCACTTCGACAACGGATAAATGGGAAAAATGAGTTTTGACAATTGTTACCTGATTCCGTAGAATGGCGTCATGGCTGATCGAATTTCCCTGAAAACGCTTCAACTCCACCTCTCTCATCCCGGAAAGGCCATCAAGAAGCGTGCCCTTGCTGTCCTTTTGAGATATGTTCTGACGGTTGTCGCGATCCGCCTGTATTTTAAAAAAGGGAATCGTTCTCAGGCATCCGACAGGATTTGTTTCAAGGCCATGCAAAATGGTGTTCTCGAAGTGAATGAGGCATACAAAACATTTCTCGCCGAATCCTGGAATGAATAGAAACCGGAAAAAATACGGGGGGGGGCAATGAATCAGGAATTGATCGATGCCATCAACAATCGACAGGTGATCTGTTTTTATTACGAAAGCCTGCACCGTGAAGTGGAGCCGCATTCCTACGGTCAGAGCCCGAAAGGGGAACCCCTTCTTTGGGGCTTTCAGAGTGGCGGTCAGAGCAAGTCAGGCCGCGTCCCATGCTGGAGATTGTTCGACGTTGCGAGAATCCAGAACCTCTACCTTGCCGGGAAGAACTTCACCGAAGCACGCCCCGGCTATCCGAAGAACCTTCCAAACATGGAACCAATTTTCGCGAAACTCTGAACCGGAATTATTGTAACTTCTTGCAAATTATTCCCCTTTCGCTCTGTCGGAGCGGCGTTCCGCAATAGGGGGTCGACTTCCGATGTCGTCGATGTTGTCGATGTCGTTGATGACGGTCTTGAGTTCACTTTCAAGCTGTTTGAGTTCGTTCACCCGTTTATCGAGCACGAGAAACTGAAAATTCGGGGATTGGAAAAGCCGCATCTTCCTGTAAGGGGAAAGCAAAAAAAACCTGTCGATCAATTTCTGGATAAGCCCACGGGACGGCCCGATGAGCAGCGCTACACCCATCGCGGGAAGTAGGGCAGCCCACCATGAGTTCAACTGGATGTAGGCCCCGAGATAGTTTTGCAGAAGGTTTTCCACCGAAAAATAAAGGAAAGCGGTTCCGAGCGTCAGCAGGGAATAATAGATTCCCAGGCTAAGTACAACGTCAATATCGATCAGGCGAAACCTCATCGTAGCGTATACCAAGATCATCATGAATGCCAGGGTCGCCCAGTCGACGATGGGAAAACTGAAAACCCAAAAAATCTGGTGGCGTAGAAGCTGGTCGTGGAGCGTGCAAAGGCAGTAAAAGATTTCGCCAAGCAGGATGAACTCGACGCGTCGTCGCAACATCTCATCGGTGGTGGTTTGCCATGCTTTCACCAGCCGGAATGCAATCCGGATCAGCAGAACCGCCATCACGAATGCATAAAACTTCATGAATGGCCCGCCCATGGCCACAAAGTCTTCCCCGAATCGGTTAAGGGCGGGTTCGAACATAAGATCGGTGGGAAGAATCGCAAGAAAGAAGACAGCGGCGGAAAGGGCAAGACGACGGGTGCGGGTTCGCGCAAAACGCTCTTGGAGAAGGGCATCAGGGAACTGTGCAAGAATTGGAATCAGCGCTATGGAGCCGAGCCATCCGAACCGCGTCCACAAAAGCGATGGCTCCCACAAGAAAAGAATGTGGCCGATATTGTAGATGGCCGCGGAAAAGCCGATTCCCGAAAGAACCACATGGGCCGGTCTTTGTGTTCCTCGGGAGATCGTGAACAAAGCTACAGCGAGAGAAATGATTGTCGAGATCGCTGGCGGAACTATCGGAACCAGATTCATGGTCTTCCTCCGGGCGGCGGAGTCATCGTAGGCGAAACATCGAGATGAGACTGGTAGAAGCTCACCATGAGAGAAGTTGCCAATCAAAGCGAGCCTTTAGAAGCCTGTCCCGAAAAATGTCATCCATGGATTCCACTCATGACTGCATTGTAACACCGCTATAAACAAATTATTGACCTGGACAATGGTGGAATGACTTGTCGATAATAGCAACGTATGCCGACCGATTCTTATTTCAGCCGTGAAACCCTCGAGAATGCTGCAACCAGATTTTTAACCGGTTGCCCGGTTCTGGAAATTAAAGAATTCGGGACTGGAAACATCAATCGAACATTCCTTGTAACCCAAGGATTCCACGAAAAAAAGCCGTTTCTCCTTCAAAGGCTCAACACGAAAGTTTTCCAGAATCCGGATCTGGTCCTGGCGAACATCTGCTCGGTCACGAGGCACGTTCGCAAGCAGCTCGAGAGCAATCGTCTCGTCTCCGACCGCCGTTGGGAAATCCCTGATTTCCTTCCAACCACCGACGGAAAGGATCATTGGTGTTCTTCGGACGGGTCATTCTGGCGTGCCATGAGCTTCATCGAAAATTCCCACGTAAAGGACATCATCACCGGGCCGGATCACGCGCGGGAGGTAGGGTTCGCCCTGGGGACCTTCCATGCCCTGCTCAGCGACCTTCCCATAAGCCAACTGGCCGACACCCTTCCCGGCTTTCACATCACTCCCACCTATCTCGAACGGTATGACGAGGTTCTGGGCGCGTTAGCATCCAAACCCTCGTCGCAGGAGGAATGGTGCCTGAGGTTCGTTGAAGAGCACCGGTGCTGGGCTCCTCTCCTGCAGAATGCGATCCGGCAGGGAAGCCTGGAACTACGTCCGATTCACGGAGACCCAAAGATAAATAACATTCTTATCGACGATTTGACCGGATTGGCGCTATCCATGATCGATCTCGATACCGTAAAACCCGGACTCATACAATTCGATATCGGGGACTGCCTGAGATCCTGTTGCAATGCACTTGGCGAGGAAACCCGCGATTGGGAGAAGGTTGTTTTCGATCCCGAGATCGGGCGTGAGGTGCTCGTTGGGTATTGCCAAATTGCACGCAGGTTCCTGACTCCGGCAGACTTCGATTTTTTGCCTGATGCAATCAGATTGATAGCGTTCGAGCTTGGCCTGAGATTTTTCATGGATCATCTCGATGGAAACTCCTATTTCAAGGCAGCCTATCGGGGTCACAACCTTTTCCGGGCACTGGTTCAATTCAGACTGGCCGAAAGCATCGATTCGCAGATAGATGAGATCCGGGCCATCGTTGATGATTTGAGATGACGAACTACGAATTTTCCCTCAAACCCTTTCGGAGCGAGAAAGAGTTGAATCCCAGGCGAGTGACGGGAAGGGTAAGCGAAAAAGACGGCCGGTTGAACTTCAACATCAAAATACTGGGCTCGCTTACAGGCTTGGCCATTCCGCTTCATGAAAGCGCTCCGGAGCGCCGCAACCGTCTCTGGGAGGAAACCTGCTTCGAATTTTTTCTGGTACTTCCGGGCGATGGAAGATACTGGGAGTTCAATCTTTCGCCGGCGGGCCATTGGAATGTATTCTGCTTTGAAAAATACCGACAGGGGATGCAAGAAGAGGCCGCGGTTCACTCCCTTCCCTTTTCGATCCGGAAAGATTGGAACATGGTTTCGTTATCGCTTGGCTTCGATCTGACGCTGCTCATTCCACTCCAGACCCATTTTAAAATGGCGGTCAGCTCGGTTCTTCAAGAGCAGACGGGGCAAACGACATTCTGGGCGCTTTCGCACCCCGCCGCAAATCCGGATTTTCACCATCGAGACAGCTTCCTGATCGTGTTCTGAAAGACACTACCCGTGACCGCCAAACTTCACTAAATTCATGTTTCAATGCCTGCTTTGAAATGTTCCGTCGGAATCCAGCGAAAAAGTGGCAGCGGCTTCCAGC
>MNYA01000208.1 GCA_001872985.1 bacterium CG2_30_54_10
ATCAACTCTTTGCATAGCGGAGAATTTCTTCAATGCGTTCTTGTTGTCCGGTGAGAAAAAGATATCCAAGCCAAGCTTCGAAAGCGGTGGCGCGGGCGTACGCCCCGCGGGAGGACCCGCCTGTACGGTAGGGCATCTTTGCATTCCTCCAGGTTTTCAAAAGAATCTGCTCGGTGTCGGGAACCGTCGGGAGCAACTCATCGAACAGCCTGGCCTGATTGTCGGTGTTTACGAGGCTTACGACCGAGCTATGGAGGCGCCCGCTTTCATCGAGACCTTCACTTATCAGTTCGATGCGCATGGCAAGTTCGAAAACCGAGTCGCCGACATATGCCAGGGTTCTCGCTGGAATTCGTTTGACGCGATCGTCCGGCCAGGATTCTTTGAGGATGAAACCGTTCAAGGTATCATCTCGAAAGTTGGATGCAATAACGAATGCAGAGACGAGTCAGGGCTCAAGCTTTTCTCCAGCGGGTTCCGTCGCGGGTGTCCTCCAGGACGATTTTGGCGGCTTTCAGACTGTCGCGAATTTTATCGGCAAGGGCATACTGCTTGGATGCCTTCAGCTCTTTGCGCAGTTCGATCACGAGATCCATGACCGGTTTGAGATCGACCTCGCCATTTGCGGCTGAAGGCTCGGCAAGTATTCCCAGGAGCTCTCCAGCCCAGACTCGAAGGAATTCGGAAGCGGCCTTTGCGCCTGTGGCAGGAAGATTTCCGGTGGTTCTCAGGCGATTGATGTGGGTGACAAAATCGTAGATAACCGCTATGGCGCCGGGGGTATCGAGGTCGTTGTCCATTGCTTCCGCGAGTTTCTTTGCAGCTTCATCGCACAAGCCGGACACTTCGGCATCTTCGCCGCTCGATCCGGTGGTTTCGAGATCCTTCAGGATCGCATAAAGCTGGGTGAGCCTTGTAAGCCCTGTGGCAGCAGCGGTGATCGCCTCTTCGGTATAGTTCGTCGGAGAGCGGTAGTGGGTCGAAAGGATGAAAACCCTGATGTCCTCGGGGGAGTGCTTTTTAAAAAGATCGCGGCAAGTCCGGAAGTTTCCGAGGGATTTTCCCATTTTGACTCCGTCGACGGTGACCATGTTGTTGTGAACCCAATAGCGTGCGAACGGCTTCCCGTGCTCTGACTCGCTCTGGGCGATCTCGCACTCGTGGTGTGGGAACATATTTTCAAGGCCGCCTCCGTGGATATCGAAGGTTTCGCCGAGATACTTCGTGCTCATGACGGAACATTCGATGTGCCAACCTGGGAACCCCTGGCCCCAAGGCGAGTTCCAGCGAAGAATGTGACCGGGATCGGCACGTTTCCAAAGAGCAAAATCGCGAGGATTGCGTTTCTCGGATCTGGCTTCGACGCGCACCCCCTCACGCTGTTCGTCGAGAACCCGTCCGGAAAGCCGTCCGTATTTTGGAAAGGAAGGAACATCGAAGTAGACATTTCCGTTGACCTCGTATGCGTGACCTTTTCGGATAAGGGCCTGTACCGCCTCGATCTGTTCACCGACGTGCTGGCTGGCACGCACATAGAAGTTTGGGTGGGCAACGCGCAGGGTTACCATATCCTCGATGTACATGCGGGTATACTTGTCTACGATTTCCCAGGGATGCAAATGGTCGATCCGGGCCTGCTTCACGATCTTGTCCTCGCCGGCATCGGCGTCATCCGTAAGATGGCCGACATCGGTGATGTTCTGTACATACCGAAGCTTGAAGCCTTTTTTTCTAAGATATTTGGCTAGAACATCGAAGGTGATGTAGCTTTTCGCGTGACCCAGATGTGGGGGTCCGTAAACGGTCGGACCGCAGACATACATTCCAACCTGGCCTTCGGCGAGGGGTTTGAACTCCTCTTTGGCGCGAGTCAACGAGTTGTACAAGCAGAGCGTCATGTGTTACCTCCGGGGTGGCTACATGGGATTCCGGGGAACAATGATACCACATGCAAAGACTCAGCGGGAGGTCCGAAAGATCGATTTACGTGCATCACTCCGTAGCGTGCAACAGTTTTTTCGTATCTTCTCAAAAAAGGGGGGGGGCGTGCCCCCCTTTTTTGAGAAGATACGTTTTTTCTGGATATTACCTTCAAAATTTTGTAGTGTAAATCCTTGGGTCTTTGGCTTCAAGGAGGGCGGATTTTTGGCTGACGATGTTTTTCTAAAGGCGGCTGAAAGACTGTCCTCGCCCTCGGAGGACGAGCGCAAGGAAGCAGTTCTAGCGCTGCTTAAACTTCAGGATCCGCGGGCGATCGACCTTCTACCGAATGTGGTGACGATGGACCGGGCGGTAGATGTGCGCTATTTAGCCAGGAAGGCCTATTACCTCCTTCGGGATGTAATTCCCAATAAGTCGGGGGAGCCCTTTCTCGAACTGCCGGATGGAATCAGCCTTTACGACCTGGAAAAGCTTCTTTTGGACGAGAATCCACGCATCCGCGGAGAGGGAATCAAACTCACGGAAAGGCTTGACCCCGGCTCTGTCGCCCCGTTTCTGCGCAATGCCCTCGCGGCCGAGAAAATCACGAATCTCCAGGCGGAACTAATCACCGCCCTGGGACGTTCCGGATCGAGGAATGACATTCCTACCCTAGCCAGCTTTCTCGCTGCGTCTGAACCCCGGATGCGGGCCAACGCCATTGATGCTCTGGCAGTGATCGGTGGCGTCGAAGCGCTTGAATTTGTCGTTCCCCTTCTCCGCGATCCGGACAACCAGGTGCGCACCAACGCGGCCAAAGCCCTGCAGGCTCTGGACACCGGGGAAATGCTAAAAATTCTCCGGACCATGGCCATGTCCCAGGAGGTGGCACAACGCGAATCTGCCATCTTCACGCTCCAGCGTTACAAATCTCTTATTGCCGCTCAGATTCTCGCCCGCATGGCCGCGGTTGATCCGCTTCCCTTGTTGCAGGAAAATGCCCGCGCCGCCCTCGAGGCCATGGCCAAGGGCGACGAAAACGCCCGAAAGGTTCTTGAACAACTAAACACCCCCGAGGAACCTGATGATCCGAACGCTCCCGCGACGGTTTCCATGGAAGGCACCGTGGGAATAGCAGTTACGAACGAGACGGTACCATCCACGACGTCGCCCCTTCCCAGAGTGATGGTCGTTCCGGGGGTAACCAGGAAGCTTGTCAAGGACATTTGCGCCCTGGATCCGGCTCAGCGGGAGAGCGGTCTTCGCCAGCTTTCCGCCATCGTCAAACCCGAACATGCGCCATTCCTTCTCCTTCGACTTGAAAAAGAGGAAGATCCACGGCTCGTTTCTTTTCTGCTTTCCCTGATCGGGAAAATCCGGGTGCCGCAGACCTACGCCGCAGTCATCAAACACTTCAAACACCCCGAACCCCGGGTGCGGGCCAATGCGATCGAAGCCGCCATGCAAATCGATCCCAAAACCACCCCGGATCGGGCTTCCGGTTTCCTCAAGGATCCCAACAACCGGGTCCGCGCAAACGCGGTAATCGCCTGGGCAACCCGCCCCAACTTCGATCCGTTGGTCTGGGTCCGCGATCTTTCCGAGTTCGGAGATCCCGCTTATCGGCGCAGCGCCCTCTTTGTCATTTCCCGTCTCCAGCGCCCCGCCTTTCTTCCCATTCTGGAAAATCTTATGACGGACGAGGACATGGAAGTCCGCCAACTGGCGCTCAAGGCTATCCAGGAATTCGCCACCCAGGGAATCAGCGGGGCCAGTGAGATAGCCGAGGTGGCCGCCAAGTTGATGGCCAAGGAACAGAAAGGCTCGGTAAAATTCGACGAAGATTTTCATGCGGTCATGGTCGCCATGAGGGCTTCCCGGGCGCCAAAGAAAATTTTCCGCAAGAGCGCAAAGTCGGCGACCCAGGAATTTGGAGAGCAGATCCTGGGAACGGATGGCTTAAAAAAGGCCGGGCTGGCCATGAAGAACCTCAAGAACCAGGCGAAGGGTGTACGGGAAAAGGTTGCCGTCGGCCTGAGCCAGGCCGGAAATTCTTTATCCTCCGGTAAAATGACCGAAAAACTGGCGTGGCTGGCCAAGCTCCTCGCACTGGCGGTCATCCTGATCCTTAATGCCGCCGGTGCTGCGGATCGTTTCCAGGCCGAATCACCCCTCCGCCTTATTTTCGTTGGCGCGGCGGCCCTGGCCAGCATTTTGGCGGTCTTTCTGCTGGTTTTCCGACGCCCGGGAACCGCTGTCATAGCTGCTCTGCTTCTATCCCTGGCACCCATAGGCGCCGCCCGGTTCGACATCCAGGACAGCGATATCGTGGGCGGGCCCCGGGTAGTTCCCCATTCCGGCGGAACCGGGGTTTCGTCCGCTTCAGAAGCGGCATCGCCTACTTCCGACCTTCAGCAAGGTGATGGCTTGCCCGGGGAAGTGGCGTCCGTTCAGGCCCATGTGAAGGGGATTGGTTCTCAAAGCAATCGCATAAAGGCGCCAGAGGCGCATGGGCCTTCCATCCGGATGCTGCAGCCCGCAAGGGGAGCCAAAATCTTCGGAAAATTTGCAATCAAGGCAAAGGTCGCGGGAAACGCAAAGTCCGTCGAGTTCCTCCTCGACGACATATCTCTCAAGACCTTCGCGGAAAACAGGGGTGGAAACTTCGAATACGAAGCCGGAAGCAGCGCAGATCATTCCGCCGGGCGGCACGTCATCAAAGTAAGGGTGACGGATCCAGCAGGCCGCCGCTCGGAAGACCAGTTGGTCGTGGAGTTTATGAACCAGCTTGCCGGGATCACCATTTCCTCCCCGGCCAGCGGAGGGGTATTCTGGCGTGACGATCGCCTTGCCGCAACGGTGACTGGGAAGGGGTGCGAGCAGGTCGAATTTCTGCTCGACGACGCGGTGATCGGCGCTTTTCCCACGGATCCCGCCGGACGGTATGAATATCCAGTTCCGATCGCCACCCTGAGCGAGGGGATGCACACTTTTAAGGTGCGTGCATCCATGGCCGATGGGCGGCAGGCCACCGATTCCGTAAGGTTCCGGGCGCTGGTTCCCAAACCAACCGTAAGCTTCCTCGCTCCCAAAAATGGGGAAAATGTCTTTGGAACCATCGGGATTGCCATTGAGGCCGACAGCGGCTGGAGGGAGGCTGCCATCCGAAAGGTCACCTGGTATGCGGATGGTCTGGCGAAAAAGGCGCTGGCATCACCGCCCTGGCAGGATTCCTGGGAGACCGGCGACATGGCGACCGGTTCTCATGAGCTCAAGGTCACGATTGAGAACGAACTCAGAACCATTGCGGAGTCGGTAATCAGGGTCAACGTCATTCAACCGATGTTTTCCGCCGCAATAAAGGGAATCCGATCCGGTCAGATGCTTGAGGAAGACACCCATGCCTCGGTGGATGTTGTCAACGAAATCCCGAGCACGAAGGTTGAAAAGGTGGTTCTTAGTGTTGACGGCAAAACCTTTCAGGATGTCACCAAGGCCCCCTTCCAGTTTACGGTGCGGGTGAATGACATACCTCCCGGCCCGCGGAAACTGACTGCCGAGGCGTTCAGATCCGACGGCCAGACCTTCAGAACCTCGCTGTCATTTTCGGCGAAACCGCGCAACCGTCGTTCCCTGTTCTTTTCGACTCAAAGCGCCTCGGGAAAATCCCTTCCCGCCAAGGATCTGGAAAAGATTCGCCTGGATCTGAAAGAGGATGGAAAAGGAGTGGGAAGCTACACCCTCCAATCGGCGGGGGCCGTTCCCCTCCATTTCGGCATTTTGATCGACGTCTCGGACAGCATGAAATCCGAC
>MNYA01000291.1 GCA_001872985.1 bacterium CG2_30_54_10
CTTTTCAAGTTGTACAAGAAGGCCGTTCGCGGGGTGGCCGAAGTCAAACGCCGCATCGGTCAAATCGATGGGGAAATCACCTGGTTGAAAGAACAGATCTGGTTTTGCGAAAACGCTCCATCAGTTACCGATCTGATGAGCCTTCCTCGGCTCGAAAAACGCCCGAAACCCGGCAAGGCAAAAAAAGATGCCCGCGAAACAAGGGAAGCAGCGAAACGCTTTCACCCACTCGTTGAAGTCGATGGATGCAAATTCTACGTGGGACGCAACGGCCGCCAAAATGACATCCTTACGTTCGCTGTAGCAAAAAAAGGAGACATCTGGTGTCACGCTAATGAAGTTCCCGGTAGCCACGTGATAATTAAACATCCCGGAGGGGAGCCCACGGTTCAAAACCTGATTATCGGGGCCACTCTGGCTGCGTATTTTAGCTTCGCCCGCCAGAGCAGCAAGGTTGCGGTCGACGTGACGGACGTCGCCAATGTGCGCCGAATACCGGGCGGCGGCCCTGGCCGGGTTTCCTATTCCCACCAAAAAACATTTTACGTTAATCCGGGAGAAGCGACAAACCTGTTATCCGGGCAGCAGCGGCAGGGTTGAAACCTTTCCTTACATGATTTGCATGTCCAGGGGAGCGGGTGGTACCATGGTTGGAATTTACCGGGAGGTTATCTGTGCCCAACATCAAGCGACAGCCCAAACCCAAAAACAAACCCAAGATCAAACTTGATCCGGCCCTCGTTTCCCAGGCACCCAATTCCACCCTGGAGCTCTTTCTCGCGGAGATCGCGCTCGACGAAGAGTTCATCGTTGCAAATATGGCGTTCGACCCGCCTCTGGCTGGACGGCGGCTTCGCGAGAAACATTTCAGCGTTTCCGATTTCCAGGGTGTCGAGGGAAACAGAGTCCTTTTGGGAACCATGCTTGAAATACTCGAAGCGGGCGAGGCCCTGACACTTTCCAATCTGACTGACTGGCTCCGCGAGAAAAAAAATGGGAGCCGTACCCGCCTCGAAATTGTCGGACCCGAGCGAGTTGAGAGGCTTTTTACATTTCCCTTTTCATATCCGGGCGTAAAGATGCTGGAGGATCTGGATCCTGTGTTGGAGCGAATCCGAGATCGAAACATCCGTAATCAGACCCGAAGGCTTTTGATTCAGTATTCAGAACAGATAGCTCACGGCCAGGAAGATGCCTTTGAAACTCTAGGCGGCTGCATCCAGGAACTTCGGGCCATTTTCCTTCAAGGAACCACCGGCTACATCCGCAATCTCGGCAGCCACCTGGAAGAAATGCGCCAGCTTGTCGCTGACGACCACAACCGCAAACGTGGCTACAGCGGCCTCGATTCGAATTTCCCTCTCCTTCAGGAGCGAATGGGCGGCTTCCAGCACGAGTTTTACCTGTTCACCGGCGGGGTCGGAATGGGAAAGACCACCTTCGTCACGCAACTGGCCTGGGATCTGACAACCCTCAACCCCGCGTTGACGGTCCTTTTTTTCTCTCTTGACATGAACCGCCTGGATGTCATGGCCAAAATGGTTTCCCAGGCGCAGGAAGTGCCAATCGATTACGTGAAGAACCCCTACATTACGAATCCCATTTTCGAAGAGCGCCGCATTGAAGGAATGAAACGAGTCGAGGCCGCCAATGAACGGTTGTTCATTGTCGATGAATCTTCAGGCCGGATTTTTATCGAGGACATCCGAAAGCTTGTCAAGCGCACCAAACTTGAGCGTGGAGGCGACTTGGCGGTCATCATCGACCCTCTTTTCAAAATTCACGTAAAAGCAACCCACATGAGTTTTTTTGAAAAGTGCAACCAGCTTTCAGCCGAACTCAAGAGCATCGCGGCCTCAGAGGGCGTTACCCTTATCGCGACGGCGGGTTTGCCTAAAGCAGTCAGTAACCGGCGTCCGCGCCGCGAGGATCTCGAAGAGATCATGGGGCTGCTCTACGACCCTTACGTGATCTTCTTTCTCTACTGCGATTACCTGAACGATTTCGAGACTCCCTTTCTGGAATGGGAATGGGGAAAAGACAACTTCATGATTCCGATATCCGAGCTGAATATTGCGAAAAACAAAATGGGTGGGTCGAATACCCGTCTCTTTTATCGCTACTTCGAGGCATACTCCAAGTTCAGGGAGTGCGCCCCGCAGGAGGTCGAGAACTACACCGCGATGATCGAGAATCTCCAGAAATTCAAGGAAGAAAAACATATGAAGACCAACCCCGCCCAGGATCATCAAAAGCGGGAAGAAGAGTTCTGAGATGGAAAACGCCCAGGAGCTTTTCCATCGCGGAGTCGATCTTCAGGAACGCGGCCTTTTCGACCAAGCGATCGAGAATTACAATCGCGCGCTATCTCTTGAACCCGACAACGAGGATGTGTTGATCAATATCGGGGCGGCATTCCTTCAGAAAGGGCTTGCCCAGAAATCAGTTGAGCTGCTGAGTCGCGCCTTGAACCGAAATCAGGATAATCCTCTTGCTCTGTTCAATATCGGGAAAGCTTATCTTTTTCTCGAAGACCTTACCAAAGCCCTCGCCGCATTCGAGCGTACCGAAGAGTTCCTGCCTGACGATGTCGAGGTGAAAAGCTCGCGGGCGCAGGTGCTTCGCGCGATGGGCCGGAAATCTGAATCGGTCGGTGTTTTGCTTCCCTTGGCCGAAAAGCTCGCCGGAAAACCGGACGAGTTGCTCGCCCTCGGGCGCGATCTTCTATCCCTTGAACGCTGGCAGGATGGGCTGGAGGTTTTCCGGAAAGCTGTGAATGCCGTTCCCGCCTCGACCGAAGCCCTCGAAGGTTTGATCCGATGCCAGATGGCGTTGGACACCAAAGAAAAAGCGATGACTTCCGTGAAGCGGGCGCTGATGATGGCTCCGTCGCATCCGCCTTTCCATGTCCTGATGGTCGATCTACTGTTGGCTGACAGCCAAATCGAGCCTGCCATCGACCACCTGAAGCGGGCTATTGCACGCGTTCCCGATGAACCTATCCTCCGCATGAAAATGGATGAGGTGCTGCGGCGGCTTCCTGTGCTGCAAAAGCGTGCCGGCGAGCCTATGGCCGGAGCAAAGCTCAGCAGTTTCGAGACCCAGGTTTATGACATCCTGGATGCCCTCTACGATGGAAAAGCCACTTTTGCGATGGCGATCCACGAAATGCGAGATCTGCACAAGAAAGACCCCGCTGACCACTTCGTCACTGATGAATTGGCGAATCTGCTGTTCCAATCCAGACAGTTTGCCGAGGCGGCACAGCTTTACACCGCGCTTTATGGAGCACAGCCCCAAGAGCCGCGACACCGGATCAATCTCGCGAAATCGATCTCGCTCGACGGCGACATCAAGGGCGCCCGGCAATTCCTCCTTGATTCGATGCTCGAACTTCCCACGATTCCTGAAATTCCTCTTACACTGGTCGAACTGAAGCTTCTCGAAAAAAATTTTCAGGGAGCCTTGCAGACGCTCGTCCAGACCCTTGCCGATTTTCCCGAACACCCGCACGGATTGTTTCTGCAAGGTTACATAGCAATGCGGCTCAACGACCTCGATATGGCGGAACGGGCATTCAAACAACTGCTTCCGCTGGCGCCGAATGATGAGGAGGTCGCCGTCTGGTACGGCCGCCTTTCGGTGTTGCGCGGCCATCCGGAGGAAGGCCAGGCGCTCTGGGATAAACTCCGCGACGGCATGGAAAGTCTCGTTGAGATCATTTCCCGAGTCGAGCTCTTCCTTGCCGCCGGATTACCGGCCGCCGTTATGCCCTGGCTTCGCCGGATCGGTGATTACAAGCCCCGCTTCCTGGAAGATCGCCTTTTATTCGGAAAGGCCTTCTTTTATTCCGGCGATTTCGCCGGAGCCCAGAAAGAGCTCGATGCGATTTTGAAGGAAGACCCAGAAAATGGGGAAGCCCTCGCTCTGGCTGCTTTGGCATACCTGGGCCGTAACAAGCCGAATAAGTTTTGGTTCTACTGGCAGAAAGCCGTTGAAAAGGATTCCCTTCAGGCGGCCTTTCTGGGGCTTGTACTTGCCAAGGTGTTGAATTTCGCCCAGGCCGAACGGATCAGGGTGGAAACCAGAAAACTGCTCGAGATCGCCGTATCTGACGGTACTGACCGAATCCGCATGACCGATCTGTTACGCGCTTACGCTGGTTAAGTATTGGATATGTCGGTGGCCCGAGATTCCATGATGGTGGAAAAAAATGAGTGAGATTAAAAAAAGTTCTCAGAAAGAACCGGAAGTTCCGCTAAATCGCGATATCCCACGCCTTGCCCGAAAGACCAGGCGACTGGCCAAGGTCAGCCCCAAGCATCTCGACGATGCCATCTGCGACATCATTGATCTGGGAGGTTCCGCGCTTGGGGTTCTGATTCGCCGGATTCCACGCCTCCCGGAAAACGTTCAGACCCGCGTTGCAATGAAAGTTGAAGACTTCCTTTTTTTCCATCCGGCACGCGGACGTCGATTTCTGAAGCGCTTGATGAAAAGCGTCAAAGAATCCTCTCCCGCTTGCAGACCGTATCTGCTCTCCGCGCTGGCGGATGTTTCCTCGCGGGTCGAGAACCTTCCGATCGACCTTGCTTTCCTTGAGTCCGAGGCACTGGCTGTGATCGAGGCGGGAACCGACCTTCTTCGCAAGGGAAAAGCCGTCGAGATCCTCGGCAGCAGCGGGCACCAAATGCATATTCCAACGATCATCAAGGCCATGGAAGATTCACTCGATGGAATAGAAAACTATGCCAATTACCAGTTCGTTGAAACCGCGCTTTTTGCCTTGAAACGTCTTGGAGGGGAAAGTCTGCTCAGATTGTTGGTCAATCCAACCTCACCGGAGGCAAACCGGCTCCTTCACCTTGAATGGCGCGATCGCCCTGAAGAGCAGGTCAAGGATCTTTTGAAGCTCGTTCAGGGTCTCGACGAGCAGTTCGGCCCCTTGTTGCTCAAGCTCATCGATTTATCGGAATACAATCTCCCCTTTGTCTCACTGATCCGCGAAGGCTTGGAACATCCCGACAAATGGGTTCGCCAGTCGGCTGCGGCCTCACTAAAGAAGATAGGCGATGAATCCGGTTTCGAACATCTTGAACGCATGCTGCACGACCCGGCAGTTGAGGTGCGTTTAATGGCGATCAGTTCAATGGGGAGCTACTCGATAGAAACCACCGGCGAGCTGCTGACCAATATCGCCCTGGATGAGTCGGAGACCCCTGAGATCCGCCTGAATTCATTATATTCTCTATTCTCGCAGAAAAACTTCCAAGGACTTCAGACGTTGAAGCAGTGTCCCACGGTTTTTCTCGCTGCGAATGCCGTCGGGCTGCATTCCCTTCTCATGGCTCGCGAAGATGGCCTGAAGGAACTTCTGGAAGGGATCAACGGGCAGCCTAAAGTTGCACGCCACGAACTTTTCCATTACCTTTACGAACTCGCCTGGCCGGAGGATCTACCTCGTTTGCTTCAGTTCAATTCAACGTTTCAGGCAGGAGAACCCAAGGAAGAATTTCTGGTGTTCATGATATCCTATTTGAAAAAAAATGCGGGGCCGAAGCTCGACCGGACCATCAAACTTCTTCCCGAGAGCGAGCAAGTGGCCGTTCGCGTCTTGGTTGCAGGCCGGCTCGGCGCCGACCCCGATTCTCCGAAAGAGCCGTCGTAACACTTTTGTTCGTCTGCTTGTATCATCTCAATAAGTCGGGGGAAGAGTGAAGGCAGACCGGAGGG
>MNYA01000009.1 GCA_001872985.1 bacterium CG2_30_54_10
CCAGCCGCTGCGCGGAGGCTGGAAGCCTCCGCCACTTTTCGCGCATCCCAAAACAGTCGGAGCTGTTAAGAACCTTTACATGCCTCAAAGGCCACACCTCGCACCCGACTTATGGAACCCCCAAAATACAATTTCCTAAAGGGTTAAATTACCGTTGCCTCGGTCAAATGCGACGCACGGGAACTACTCCTTAGGCGGCGGAGGAAGCTTCTCGGTTTTCTGATGAACGAAAACTCCGTCTTTTAACAGAAAAGAGTACAGGCCCGGAACCGGCGGCTCCTCGGCATTTTCAGCATAGATCATCCCAAGCACGACCGCCGAGCCGTCGGGGTTGACGACGAGGTCTCCGCCGCTTTCCTGGTTCACGTCTGAGATCAGGCAGTCTCGATCGAGATCTTCTTTGGGAAACCTGCTTTTCATTGCATCGAAACCCCTGGTTTTTGCATTGTATTTGAAAACATACAGACCGCTCGACTGGGGGCCGATGAAAGCCGATACGAGAATTTCGTCAACCCCGTCTTTATCAAGGTCTTTGAGGGCGAGACCCAGCATCTTGTCAACCAGCATGAATTTTTTGTCCTCGACTCCAAGGCTTTCGCTGGTCCAGAATTTTTTGCCTGCAGGATCGTAGACCTCGACGAAAATCCCTCGATCGTTCTTTATTTTACGCACCTCGCAGGGCTTCTTTTCCCCAGTTACGATCGGACCGAAAACCTTCTCGAGAACCGGGGCGTCGCCCGCGAAGACAGCGCCGGCGAGCAGAACCAACATCATCAAAAAGGCGACACGAACTTTCATCTCGGGCTCCTTGTCTTGCACGGTCACTTATCCCATTGATAAAGATTATAGGATTTCATAATACTGATAAGAGTCGAGGCGTAGGTCGGGCTCGTGGCATAACCGGCCTTCTGCAGTTCACGGGCGAACTGGTCGGGATTGTTCTTGTTTCGCATGCAGTTCGCGTATCGGGAACCTTGACTTATCAAACGTGCATGGTCGTTGAAGGATTCGAGCCAAGTGTTGTATTTTCTAAAGGTTCCGTTGGTGGTGATGTAGCGGCCGTTCATGTATTCCTGCGTCCTGACCGTGATGGAACCGGCTGGGCCGGTGCCTTTCATCCCAAACAGGTTTTTCGCATTGCCGATCGTGGCCTTTCCCCAGCCGGTTTCAAGGGCTGCCTGGGCGAGAGTCACGGAGGCAGGAACGCCCGTGCGTTTCATCGACTCCCGCGCGACCGGGCCAAGCAACCGAGCGAACTCGGAGGGCGAAAGTTTCCCTCCTTTCCAGGCGTTCAGCGCGGCCGATTCACCGGTTTTTCCGGTGGATGTGCTCGTGCCGGTGGTGTTTGTGGTGTTTGTGGTGGGAGGCGGATTACCGTTGCCGGGGTTGGTTGGCAAACTACGACCGCCTGGAATGATGAACTTCCATCCGGGGTAGATCAGATTTGGGTTGTTGAGAAGGGATGTATAGCGGGACTTATTTGCCTGGACGATCTCCCAGTATCGGTTTCCATTTCCGAGGAAGCGCTGGGCAATTCCCCACAAGGTGTCGCCCGAAACGACCGTGTATGTCCGGCCGCCTGCAGTGTTGTTGCTCGCAGTGGGCTTTTGAGCCGGGGTGGTGGCCGGCCTGGCCGGGGAATTCGGTCTGCCTGGAAGGGAAGGCCCGCTGGGTCCTTCGTCCACGATCTTGGAGAGATCCTCGATCAATTTGTTGATCTCGTCGAGAAGCTTGTCTATTTCCTTGCCAACTTCGATCCCGTTGTAACTCTCGGCTCCCGAGGTCTCGACCGACCGCTTGACCACGATGGCATTTACGCCCGCTCTGCCTTTCGCCCCCTCAACACCGAGGACGTTCTCGAAGTTTTGGGCATGAAGCCCCGGGCTGAACCCGAAAACAAATAAGACCAGCGCAAGGGAAAAGCAACGCTTTGCTGCTCTCAGCATAAATGCTTCCTCCGGCAAGGTTTGATTCAGCCATATAATACCACCAATCCGGAAAAAGGTTTCAAGGTTTAATGTAAATCAGCAGGCAGGAAACCAGCCAAAGAAGGCATCAATACCCGGCTTTTTGGGAACAGGTGGTGAGCTTTCGGGCCACCCAACCGGGATGACCGCTCCGACTTGCCACGGACGTTCGATATGAAGGAGCTCCTCGATCTGCGTTACCGTGACTAAAGGGCCGCTCATCCAGCAACTGCCGAGGCCCATTGCATACAAGCCGAGCAGCATCGCATGGACGGCCCCGCCAAAGGCCTGGATCTCGGCAAGTCCTTCAAGGCGCCGCTCACTCTTTCTGCCGCCTGGAAGCCGGGAGACAAATGTCCGAAAAAGGCCAAAAACCACCAACGGAGCCTGTTCGAAAAAGGTGAACCACTTGGCGTATTCGCGAAAGGCCTGGGAAGATTCACCCTCCAGCGTCTCAGAGATCTCGTCGATCTTTCTGATCACATCAATTTTCAAGGATTGAAGAATCAGTGGATCCTGGACGGCGATGAACCTGAAACACTGCCGATTGGTCGGTGAAGGCGAGAAGCGGACTGCCTCCATCACCGACTTCACGATTCCCGGGTCGACGGGGCGCGGCGCAAACTTGCGAACGCTCCGCCGGGAAGTCACCAAGTCTCTAAAAATCGAAAATGTTTTTTGATCCATGGGTATCGCAATCAACGAAATTCCATTTGCTTACTGCGTTCTTTCTCCGATTTTCTCAATCCGCTATCGCGCTTTTCCAAATAGAGACGCAGATCGCGGTTCCGTTTTGTCAGAATTTCCATCATTTTCAGTGCCTCCGTGCGGTATGGGCTGTTCGGGTAGTAATGAACGATTCGCTCGTAGGCCTCGTAAGCAGGGAAATCATACATCCAGCCGATCATCAGGTTGGCTTGAAAGCGAAAGACGCGATCCCCGTAGAGGAACCCGACTATTCCCAGGACGAGAAACGCAACCAAAATCTGCTTGAAAAACATCCCCGATTACCTCCTTCAGTGACACTGACGGCGTGCTATTTTCGTGCAGTCACCCAGAGCCTCAAAGCCTCACTTCAGAGCCTCAGCGTCTCAAAGCCTCGCTTCACAGGGCCTCAGAGCCTCGCCTCAGGGCCTCAGAGCCTCGCTTCAGGGCCTCAGAGCCTCGCTTCAGGGCCTCAGAGCCTCACGGCTTGGGCGTGACCTTCGCATAATGTGGCGGCCCAAAGTGGCAACGGTTTCCAGCCGCTGGTGCGGAGGCTGGAAGCCTCCGCCACTTTTCGGGCGCCCAAACGCAGCTTGAGTAGTTGACAACCTTTACATCCTTCAACGGTCACACTTCAGAGCTTAAAAAGCAACGACACGTACAAACGCTAAAATGAGGCTTTACAAACTTCGAGACCCGCATCAAACCACACTAGTTTTCCGCCAATTTGGCATTTCTTAGCAACCAGGCGTACCACTGTTAAAAAGCCTTCTACGCGACAGGCAGGGCCTCCAACTTGGCCGAGCTTACCACGGTCACCTGCGACATCGCCATTTCCCTTCTCTTTTTCTTGATTTGGCTGGCCGGAACCCCGACGGTGGGAACACCCAGAACTATGGCATTTATGAGCCCAATTTCGACCTTCAGCCCGTATTTTTCTTTGAGCTCGGCTACCTTCCGTTCATGGTCCGTTTCCAGATC
Source organism: bacterium CG2_30_54_10 (assembly GCA_001872985.1). GTDB lineage: Bacteria > Muiribacteriota > Ozemobacteria > Ozemobacterales > Ozemobacteraceae > CG2-30-54-10. The sequence goes on from MNYA01000009.1 coordinate 3,654, forward strand.
TTTGATTGCCCGGTCTATCTCCTCTTCTTTTTGGAAGAAATACAGGTGGAAGCAGACATTTTCCTTCTTTTTCAGCAACTCCTTCTTCTGCTCTTCAAGGAACCCCTGGTGTCTTGCAAACTCCGCCTCGAACAAGCCGGAATTCCGAGACCGAATTTCCTCGACTTCCGGACCGATGGCAGCCTCGAGCTGACGGCAAGACTGGAGATACAAACGGAGGATGTCCTCCCCGGATTCCTCGGTAGGAACGCCGGGTTCCGGGGTTTCCTGATACCGTGCGGGATCAAGATTTCCCAGACCCTTCTTTAAGTATATTTTATGGTTTGCCGGGTCGGCAAGTACCGAAAACAGACGTTCCTTTCGGGCATCGCTCAAAAAACCGACCTTGAAATTAAAAATCACCTGCTGACGATAATGAACCTTTCCAGGTGAAATCACCATCAGCTCAGTGGTTTTCCCGGGCTCGGTGGGCTCGATGGGCGGAAGTTCCGGCTTGGCTAACTTGTACATCCTGCTGACTTTGGGAATGCCGATCAGGCGCTCAACAATTTTCTTTAAAAGGTAAGACCCTTCCGCGATCATTTCCAGATCGCGATGCTTTTCAGCCACCTCGCGGTCGAAGGTGAAGGAAAGTTCCTGGAATCCGTTGAAAAAGGCTTTCTCCGAATCCGGGATCGTTATTTGCCAGATTCCCTCTTGTGTCGATCGGCATGGAATCTTGAACAGATTCATGAAGGAAAATACGAGATCCTGAATTTTATTCCTCGTCATGAAGAACCTCCTCTTGTGCCTGGGTTATATCCTGATGGGTCTTGAGCGCCTGTTCAAGCTTGTCTCCCAGGTTTTGGAACTTGCGTTTCATTGTTTCCCGATTGGGTGAAAGGGTTACGATGTCGATGATGATCTGCTCGAGGGTCTTCTTTGAATGCAGATTTCCGAGGATCATCTCTAATTCTCCGATGATCAGCCTGAAAAGGTTGATCTTCCGATCGAGCAACTCAAGAACGTAGGATTCGATGGTGTCCTTGGCGCTGAGGTTGATGATGTGGACATCCTGGGTCTGCCCCAAACGATGGATACGACCGATTCTTTGTTCGATCCGCATGGGGTTCCATGGTAGGTCGTAATTGATCATTACCTTGCAGAACTGAAGGTTTCGGCCTTCACCGCCCGACTCGGTCGAGATCAGAATCTGGTTCTTGTTCCGGAAAGCCTCGATACAGGCATCTTTCTCGGACTGCGACAACTGCCCGTTGAATATCGAAATCAAATAGCCCTTTTTTTCCAGTATTTCGTGAAGGAAGTCCTGGGTTCCACGGAATTGGGTGAAAATGATGACTTTCTCGTTCAGGCTTCCCACCAGCTCGAGCATGATCTCGGCTTTCCGCGACAGGCGCGTATTGCGTGCCATATCAAGTAGTTTGCGCAGGGAATGACCGAAATCATCTTTGTAGAAGTTGCTGTTGACCATCTTCGCAAGCGCTCGTTCCAAAGCTTGCGTTGAGCTTCCCATAAGCTTTTGAAGCAGTATGAGCGTCAATCGGTTGATTCCTCGCGGATTGTTCTGGGTCGGGAGCGTAAAATACCGTCGTCGGATGAACTCGGTCAGTTCCTCGTAAAGCTTCGCCTCATCGTCATTGAGAGCGACCGACTCGGTATGAACGAAACGCTGGGGGAACTTGATCAGCGTGTCCGACCGACGATGCCGGATCATGATCTCGGAAAGCATCTCCCGAAGCTTCACCGGATTTTTGGGCATCCGCTTGTCGGAATTGGACAGAAAGTCGTTTTTGAACTTCTGCTGAGTCGACAAGAGACCGGGTTTCAAGATCGCGATGAGATTGAACAACTCGATAAGATCGTTCTGGATGGGTGTTGCGGTCAGCATCAAAAGGTATTTTGCCCTGATCGAGTTCACGAACTTCCAGTTCTGGGTCTTTTTGTTCTTGAGTTTGTGGGCCTCATCAACAATCAACAGATCGTAGGGAATATTTTGAACCGATTTCTGGTTCTTCTGGCTTTTTGCAGTGTC
>MNYA01000071.1 GCA_001872985.1 bacterium CG2_30_54_10
TTCGTTTCAGAGTCCACGATCGAAGCGGCCCGATCGAGATTGCCGGGGATGGGCTCCCTTAACGCTCAGACCCAGGCCCAGGCCCAGGAGGTGGTCATCCTGTTTGCCGGCCTTCCCGATTTCAAGAAACTGGCAAAGGATACCGAGCCGATCCGGCTCGTAGAAAACCTCAACTTGTATCTTCGGGCAATGAGCGCCATCATCCACCATCAAGGTGGGGAAATCGACAAGTTCATCGGCGACAAGATACTGGCCGTATTCAGGCCCAAGTCGGGCTCCACCCTCGCTACGGCAGTTGGGCCGGCACTGACTGCCGCCAAGTCCATGGCCCGCGGAATGAAGAAAAGCGTCGACCCTTTGCCGAGATCCATCGGAATCGGCATTACCGCCGGAACCGTCCTCTCTGGAATTCTGGGCACCGATCGGGTCCGTCTCGAACACACCGTCATCGGCGACACCGTCAACCTCGCATCCCGACTCGCCGACCTGGCATGCCGAAGTCAGCCTGGCGGGATACTAGTCGGAGACGAGATCGTCGCGATGTCGGCAGACTCATTTGCAGACGGGAAACCCACCGAATTCACCCGCATCGACGTCTCCGTCGTCAAAGGCAAAACCCGCAATGTAAACATCTTCCAACTGCAGAATTCCTGATCTTGAGGGAAAACGGGTAGTGAGGCTTCTGACTGATGGAAACTTGCCATTGCGGGCACAGCGAAGCAATACTCCCTATCCAGATTGCTTCCTCGCGGGCGCTCCTCCATTCGCAATGACACGGCTGCATCAGCAATTAGCAGTTACTCCCCCTTCTGAGAAGCTGCGAAAAAATGCCAAGCCCTATTCCGGATAAGTATTGCTGAAGCTGGCTCCAATCCACAGGCGGGCCAGAAATTCTGAAATTTTTTTCCATTGACTAAAATGGCTAATTTAGATAAGAAGGGAGGTTCAACATGAATCGAAGGGTTGTCTCCAGTAAGTGTGATCCGTTTTTCGTATCACCTCAATAATTCGGGGGAAGGTATGAGTTTAGCGGTCTGAAGTCAAAAAGCCTCAAACGCAGATCGGATCAACGTTACGCCCACTTCTCGATGATTGGCATGTAAATTTTCCAAAGTGTCTGTTTGAGCGAGGGTTCGAGGTATTTACTTCAGCAGGCTAAACACTTACAAGAAATCAAGAAATGGCGTCGAGAGAAGAAGAACAACCTGGTTGCCGCCGTCAACCCCGAATGGAAGGATCTGAGTAATGAGCGGGTTTAGATCTCTCCCTTCGGTCGAGATGACAACTAATCGTTGCTGATGGCGGCCAATTCAGGGGATCTACATTTTTCCGCATGACCTTTTTTTGGGGAATGCACCCGGACGATGCGGCTGACCCTTCCAAGTTTCTCGCCCTCGCCCCCGCCGGGTCGGAAGATCGAGAAACACCGGGGGAATTATTGGTTTTGAATTGCCTTTTCTGATACACTGAATTTTGAAACCTTAATTCAACTCCATGGAGGAAAAATAAATGTTCCTGCCCTTCGGCGAGATCAAGGACAACACACTGACCGTGTCCTTCAGTTCGGCTGATTTCTCGATCGCGACCGTCCTCACCGCCATCAAGGAGCGTTGCGATATGTTCGGCGAAATGAAGGTGCAGTTTCTCGGCGCCAGCACCGATGTTCCCAACACTCCATCGCCTGTATTCCGGCCTGTAGCCATCAAGGCTTATTTCGAGTTCAACGGGTCAGGCGACCCGCGCCTCCCGCTTGAAAGGATCTACGCGCACCTATGGGAAGCCGTGGCCCTGACGTTCCCGGGCGAAGCCGTTTGGGCTGCCGCAAAGGGTGATTTCGCGAAGTTCATCACCTCTCAGGCCGATCTCATTAGAGCCCGCATCGAGAGCAACAAAGCCGATTAGTCGCGGGGCGCCACCCTCCGCGCCGCGCCGCACCGGCACAGCGCCAATGTCTTGTGGAAGCCCCAGGTGGCGGGGCACTGGAAGCCCGGGGGGTGGCGTAGTTCGCTGAGCAGTTCGTTTTATCAGCTCGATTTCTTGAGAGAGACCACTGGAAGTCCGCACCCCTACCCACTCGCGCACGCAGAAAAGGTGGTGAAAAGCCCTCCTTTTCGAGCAGAAGCCCCGAAATATTGAGTTGATGCCCTTCAGTCCCTACGACGAAGCGCAGGAAAAAACCGGATCAGGGAGGTTTTTATGCAACCGAATCCCAATTTGCCTCAGACCTCGAGTGGGAGACGTTTCTGGTTCACAGTTCGGGCAGTCCTGACGATATGGTTCATTGTAATTGCTTGCGGAGCCGCCCGGGCAGGCCCCGTGCTGGATTTTCAATGGATCGAGACGGACCTCACTCTGACCGAAAACGGGCATGGGATCATCGTAACGAAGATCCGTGTCGCGATCAAGTCGGGTGGAATGGGAGGGTTCGACTACATGGGCGTCGCCGGAGAACCGGTTCTTGCCGAGGACAAGTGCTTGGTACTTTTGCCGGATAAAAGCAGTCGTGCAGTGAAGGTCGTAAGGCAGGGTTCCCAATGGGCCGTCGATGTCGTCGGCCCGCGGCTGGAGTCAGGGCAAAGCGTAACGTGGATATTGACATATACTGTAAATCTGCTGGCCTCCGGCCATCTGGGAATCACGCGAGACGAGAAAACCAAGGCCGACCAGGTTTTTCTGAACTGGGCGGACCCCGCCTGGGATGAGCCTCTCGAACACCGCACCGTTTTTCTGCACCTTCCGGTGGTTGTTCAGGGAAGCACGGTTGATGTCGAAAAGTGGAGAAAAACGATCTTGACCGAGACTTTCATGAACTCCGCTTTCAAGATTGATTACCGTGGACAACGTGGAGACGACGGCAAGTTTTGGCTGACCCAGGTTCTTCACAAGGAAGGAATCTCTCCAAACGAGTCGGTTCGCCTTCAGGAATACTTCCCGCGAGCTTCAATTCCAGGGTTCACCTTCAAGGCGGAAGCAACCCCGGCCCCCGGGTCGCAGGGAAGCACGAAGCCTGCGCAGTGGCATTCCACTCCCGGATCGCAAAGGAAAAAGAAGGGCGCGTCCGAACGTTCCGTTCCCGGCGTTTCCGCACCCGTGGACGGTAAGCAGTTCGGAAATGCGAAGTTCTTCCTTGGAGCGGCTATGTGCGGTTTTATGGGACTTACCTTGTTGATGCTTCATTACAAGCGTCGTCGAACATTACGTGAAGTGGCGAATCTTCCGGACCTATCCTGGGAAGGCGAGAGTTGGGAGCCACCCCGTATCCAGGTGGCCAGTTTTCGGAAAAACGGAAAGGTTGCCGAGCTGTCGGTTCTGGAAGCCATGATGCTTCTCGATTTCCCCGTCACAAAAATGCTTGCTTGCATCATTTCGAGCCTCGAGCAAAACGGAGTTCTTAAGATCACCTCGACCCAGCCGATCCGAGTGAATTTCTCAGTCGATCGACCAACGAGCGCCGACCCATACGAGGAACTGTTGATCCAATCGATTGAAGGAGACGGAGCAATCTCTTCCGAAACGGCGAAGGGAATTTTCTATAAACTGGTAGATCAGCTTCAAACCAAGATGTGGGACTGCGATGTCGAGGCGACGAAAAACTTCTATCGCTCCGAGTTCGAGAAAGCAATCAAGGAGCCTGAATCTGCCATTCAGGATGATTCCGGCTGTCCGACCTACCGGCGGCGATATTACAGGCAATCGTATATCACTTGCTGGTTTCACGATCATCACGATACGCGGAATTCATCCCCGACGAGTTTGGTTGGGGCCGAAGCGCCTGCCCCATTACCCTTCAACAACCGGGTTGCCGAACTCGAATCGGGAATGGGCCGGATCGCCGGCGTAGAAAACACTTTGAGCCTTGGAGAGCTTGTTAAATCCGATGCTTGCCACGCGGCCTGTTATGTCCATACCGCCTGCCATGACGCCTGTCACAGCGCTTGTCATAGCGCCTGTCACAGCGCCTGCCATAGCGCATGCCACAGCGCATGCCACAGCGCATGCGTCTCCGGGCGGGGAAGATGAACCCCGTTCCACCCGAAACCGAGTTCCCACTGCATTGGGTCGATGGTTTCGTCGTCGAAATCAAACCCCATATCTTTCTGCGCGAAGCGGACGATCTGCTCATCCTCCTTCCAAACCAATCGTACAAACTGAATAAACCTGGTAGGGTTTTACTTTCCTCGATGCTTCAGGGCCGGACTCTTTCAGAAGCGCTGGGCGGGCGGGAGCCTCCCCCGAATGTCCGCCGGGATCTTTTCCACTTCTTCACCGGGCTTGCCGCCATGGTCAAGGGTTGCCTCGGGGAGGGCCGCGGCCGTCCCGAGGTTGAGACGGTAACGTATCATCGGCCCTATCACTCGCTGCCAATTCTTTCCGAAGTTGCGCTGACCTACCGATGCAACCTCGCGTGCAGATTCTGCTACGCCGGTCAATATCGTGACGGGAAGGCTTCGCCGCAGCCCTCACGCTCTAACGGTGGCGGTGGTCTCTCTCAAGGAATGGGCTCCCCCGACGACATGAGCACCGACCAGGTCAAGCGCGTTCTTCGCGTCATTCGTAACGATGCCCAGGTTCCGTCAGTCAGCTTCACCGGCGGGGAGCCGACCCTTCGCGAAGATCTGGCCGAGCTGGTTGCGGAGGCGGCGGCTCTGGGCCTTCGCGTAAACCTTATCAGCAACGGCCAAAGAATGACCCCGGAACTAGCCGAGCGGCTTTCCGCAGCGGGGCTTAGTTCAGCCCAAATCAGCCTTGAAGGCCCGGACAGTGAGACCCATGAGAAGCTGACCGGAGTCGAAGGTTCGTTCGAGGCGACGCTTCGAGCGGTGCGAGCCCTTCAGGGCGCGAAGATTCCCGTTCACACGAACACCACCTTGACCGGGGTGAACGTTGACGCCGCTGTTCGCATGCCCGGATTTGCCAAAGATCTGGGTATCGACCGGTTTTCCATGAATATGGTAATTCCGGCGCCCTGGCTTCGTGAACAGCAAGCCGAGCTTCTGCTTTCGTATCGGGAAATCGGCCCCCGAATTCTGGAAGTCAGGAAACAAGCCCGAGCCGCGGGAATCCGCTTCATGTGGTATTCCCCGACTCCCTACTGCCTTTTCAACCCGATTGCTCACAATCTTGGAAACAAGGGCTGCGCGGCCTGCGACGGACTTCTGAGCGTCGACCCGCACGGGTGCATCATTCCCTGCTCCAGCTATTTCGAGCCACAGGGGTCGCTTCTTGAAACCCCGTTTGCTGAAGTCTGGGCGAACGCATCTGCTCGGGAAATCCGCGAGAAGAAATGCGCTCCGCAAGAGTGTCGTGGATGCGCTGATTTCGAGTTATGTGAAGGTGCTTGTCCGCTCTACTGGCAGACGATGGGTTGCGGGGAATTGGCTCAGCCGTGATTACCAAAGAATGCTAAATCACCTCAAGTAATTAAAGAAAGCCACGGAGGCCCCAGAGAGGGAAATTTGTTTTCACCGCTCACGCCGATCCTGCCGCTCGCGCCGTTGTTACCACCGCTCATTCTGCCGGCAGCACGGTCGTCGCCGACGCCTTCCTAGTCGCCCTAGTCGCCCTAGTCGCCCTAGTCGCCTTAGGGGCCGTTAAACAATAACTATGACAATGGTTGTTGTTTTTACGGCCCCTTATGGCCGGTCGATGAACCAGAATGTAACAGTTATT
>MNYA01000030.1 GCA_001872985.1 bacterium CG2_30_54_10
CCCCTCTCGCTTCCGGCTCTGCCGCCGCCTCTGCCTGTCCGGCCGTCGCGACCGCCGCGGTTACAGCTCCGGTTTCCGACCTCGCCGCCATCGGCGTGGCCCCGTCTGCGCGAAAAGAATCCACCGGCCGTAAGGCTTCAGACTTTGAGGAGCCGATGTTGGCAGGTTCGCTCGAATCACTGAAATTAGATCTGACTCCCGAAATGTTGCGTCGATTTTCAGAAGAAGCAGAAGAACTTTTTGAAGAAGGCGAGCAGGCGCTTCTGATCGTCGAGAAAAACCCTGAATCCACAGACGAGCTTTCAAAAGCTTTCCGAGCGTTGCACAGTTTCAAGGGCAATGCCGGCTTCTTTGGGTTCAATGACCTGGAACGCCTTTCCCATGCTGCTGAGAATGTCCTGGACCGAGTCCGCAAAAAAGAAATCCCCCCCGACCGGATTGCAACGACCGCCATCCTGAAAACAGTGGACCATCTCCGAGCCGCCGTCCGTAAACTCCCCGTTTCACCCCAAGGAACGATCGAAGGTCTTCAAACTCTTCTGGATGACTTGAGCTGGGTTTCCAACCCGTCTTCATCTCAGGGAAAGGGCCCCAAACTCGGGGAATTGCTGGTTTTTCACGGATTTCTTTCCGAGGACGCTCTTTCCGAGGTGCTTACCCTCCAGAAAAATTTGTCCGTGGGCGCACCGGCAGTCGGAGAAAAGCTGCCCGAGGCAGGCAACCAGCACGCTGCTCCGCGGCAGAGCATCCGGGTCGATACCGAGAAACTCGATCACTTGGTCGAACTCGTCGGGGAGCTGGTGATTGCACAATCCAACCTCGCCAACTGCCCCGAGTTGACGGGCCTGCGCCTCGAACGCCTCAACAAGGATATCGACCGGTTCGCTAAAATCACAAAAGACCTCCAACGTGTTGCCATGGCTGTAAGGATGGTCCCAATCTCAGGATTGTTCCGCAAAATGGTCCGCCCTATACGAGACCTGGCCAGAACACTCAGAAAAGAAATTGATTTAAAAATCCTCGGAGAAGATACCGAGATCGATAAAAATGTCCTGGAACTTCTCCGTGACCCTCTCACTCACTTGATCCGAAACGCTGTGGACCACGGTATCGAATCGGGGGACATCCGCCGCCAAAATGGGAAGCCCCCCGCGGGAATGATCCTTCTCGATGCGCATCACAGCGGAGGCGAAATCTGGATATCGGTTCAGGACGATGGCCGCGGCCTCGATCGCTCGAAAATCTACTCCAAGGCTTGCAAACTTGGCTTGACCGACAGACCGAACACTGATTTCACTGACTCTGAGATCTTCGAGTTCATCTTCGAGCCCGGGTTTTCCACCGCTGAAACCGTTACGGAAATTTCCGGTCGCGGAGTAGGCATGGACGTCGTGCGCAAGAACATCGAAGCATTGAAGGGAAGGATCGATATCCGCTCGACCATGGGCCAAGGTTCCCATTTCATTTTGCGGATACCTCTGACCTTGTCTATCATCGACGGAATGGTGATTCGAATCGGAAACGAGCGCTATGTAATTCCAACACAATCGATCGTGGAGTTTTTCCGGCCGCTTCCAGACTCGATCACCACGATTTCAAACCTTGGCGAAGCGGTCATGATCCGTGATAATCTGATCCCGTTTTTCAGGGTCGCGAATTTTTTCCACCTTCCGAATGCCGAACAGGATCCGACTAAAGCCCAAGTTATGGTCATTGACGAAAATCACCAACGGATCGGCCTTCTGGTCGATGAGATCCTCGGACAGCAACAGACCGTCATCAAAAGCCTGGGAGGCGCCCTCCGCTCGCTCCAAGGGATTTCCGGCGCCGCAGTCATGCCCGACGGCAGAGTTGGACTGATCCTTGATCCTCCAAGTCTGGTCAGCATGCTTCGCAAAAAATCTTGAAAGCGCCTCCGCAAATCTAAAGTCTCAAAAATCATGGAAATCGATCCGAAGCTTTTTCAGAAATTTTGCAAACTTATCCACCAACGCAGCGGAATTGCATTAAAAAAAGGCAAAGAAGCCCTGGTCTGCGCCCGGATCGCGAAACGCCTGCGGGCTCTGGGCATTTCGAGCCACGAAGAATACCTCCAATATCTCCTTTCCGAACCCTCCGGCGAGGAATTCACGCACTTCCTTGATGCGATAGCTACGAACGTGACGAGGTTCTTCAGGGAATCTGAACATTTCGACTTTTTTCGCGATTACCTGATGAAACTTCGCGAACAGGGTTGCCGACACTTCCGCTTCTGGTCGGCCGCCTGCTCGACCGGTGAGGAACCTTACACAATGGCGATGGTCGTTTCAGAGGTTCTCGGTTTGAAGAACGTCGATTGGAAGATTCTTGCAACGGATCTTTCCACCCAGGTTCTCGAAAAAGCCGAACATGGGGTTTTCGACGCGCAACGAATGACGGAAATTCCCCTGAACCTCCGCCAAAGGTTTTTCGATGAAATCCTGGTCGGAAATGAACGGTTCTTCCAGGTCAAACCCCAACTCCGGCAGAGAGTGGTTTTCCGCCGCATCAATCTTGCCCTGCCCCCATTTCCAATGAAGGGACCCCTCCAAGCGGTCTTTTGCCGCAATGTCATGATCTACTTCGACGTGGCAACTCGTACCGGGCTCGTTTCCGAAATATGCTCCCTGCTTCCACCAAATGGAATACTTTTCGTTGGAATGTCCGAAAGTCTTTCCGCCATCCCGGCGCCGCTAATCAGCCTCGAACCGGCCGTCTACCAGAAACGCTGACATGATTAAAGTATTGATCGTCGATGACTCCGCAACTGTCCGAATGCTCCTGACGCAAGGTCTGTCCCTCGATCCACAGATCGAGGTCGTGGGTGCGTCGCCCGACCCTTTTTCCGCCCGCGACAAAATCGCGGAAACGGACCCCGACGTCCTCACTCTTGACGTGGAAATGCCCCGAATGGACGGTCTCGAGTTTCTTCGCCGTATAATGACTTACCACCCGATTCCAGTGATTATGGTGAGCGCCCTTACCGAAAAGGGAAAACAAATCACTTTTGACGCACTTGACCTGGGAGCGGTGGACTACATTACAAAGCCGTCAGGAAGCCACGGAGCTGCCGGCCTGAACGAGATGCTCGTCGAGCTTCGTAAGAAAATCAAGGGCGCGGCGTGCGTGAATATGGCATCCCTTGCAAAAAACCTTTCCCAGAAACCCCTTCTCAGAACAGGGGCCAAGTCTCGATCGACCGCCATGTTTGAAACGACCGAAAAGGTAATCGCCATCGGCGCTTCGACGGGCGGGACAACCGCCATCCGCGACATTCTCAGCCGCCTTCCCGGGGACATGCCCGGGATTGTAATCGTACAACACATTACCCCGGGGTTTTCCGCAATGTTTGCGGATCGCCTGAACCGGATCACTAATCTTCAGGTACAAGAGGCGGTCGACGGAGATACGATCGTCACCGGAAGGGTGCTGGTCGCCCCGGCAATGCTCCAGACCCGCGTTCGCAGATCGGGGGGAACGTATCTGGTCGAATGCCGTCCGGGAGAACCCGTGAGCAGCGCCAGACCATCCGTCGATGTTCTTTTCGAGTCGGTTGCCGCGAACGTCGGGGCAAACTCGCTTGGAATAATCCTGACCGGCATGGGATCCGACGGGGCGAATGGGATGCTTGCCATGCGCAGATCCGGGGCCATGACAATCGCACAGGATGAAGCTTCCTGTTGCGTCTACGGAATGCCGAAAGCCGCCTTTGACCTGGGCGCGGCCCAAAAACAAGTTTCGCTTGAGAATATGGCGCAAACAATGACCGATCTGGTAAAATCGCAATGGAAGAAATGACGTATCATCTCAGTAACTGGAGTTTCTTTTGTGATCTCGACCTTAGCCAATCCGTGAAGAGGGCAAAATGCGAAAAAGAATAATGATTGTCGATGATGCCGCCGTAATGCGAATCATGCTCAAACAACTCTTGGAAAGAAGCGGTTTTGAAGTCATAGCCGAGGTTGCAAATGGCGCCGATGCCCTTGCCAGGTACCCTATCCTTCGCCCAGACCTCGTTACCATGGACATTACCATGCCCGACATGGATGGAATCACCGCGGTGAAAGAAATCATCAAGGTCGATCCCGCAGCAAAGATTATTATGTGTTCCGCGATGGGCCAGGTTGACAAGGTTAAGGCTGCCGTCCTGGCCGGCGCGAAAAGCTTCCTTGTGAAACCGCTGAAACCCGAAAGAGTTATCGAGACGCTAAACCAGGTTCTCGGTATTGCGGGGGGGGCTCAAAAAAGCTGATTCCCACTTTTTATGCCCATTTTCATCGGCGTCGGCGAGTTCGGGGTATCCAACCGAATCGGTGAGGTTTTGAAAACGATGGCCCTTGGTTCCTGCATCGCGGTCATTGCGCTTGCGCCCCAAAAAGGGGTCGCCGGGCTCCTGCATATTCAACTTCCGGAAAGCTCCATCAATCCAGGGCTAGCCGCCGACAAGCCGGGAATGTTCGCTGACACCGGGATTCCGTTGCTCCTGCAATTGCTTCAACAGGCTGGCTGCTCGCAAAAGGAATTAACGATAAAGCTCGCCGGAGCCGCGCAAATACTAGATCCCAATAACACTTTCAGCATCGGAAAACGAAATTACCTCGCCACAAAGAAATTCTTGTGGGCAAACCGCCTGTTTCCCAAACCCGAAGATGTGGGGGGAAACTTCAGCCGGACCGTTGTCCTGACCGTCGGCCAGGAAAAAGTCCTGCTCAGTTGCCCGTCACGCGGAGAATGGGTATTTTGATAATATGCTGGTAATTCTGATCGCTGATGACTCGGCAACAGCCAGAATGATCGTCCAACGCTGTGTTGAGATGGTCTGCTCCAGTCAGGCAACCTTCCTTGAAGCCTCCAACGGTCAGATCGCCCTGGAAATGGTCCGCAACGCGCACATAGACCTGCTCATTACCGATCTCAACATGCCCTGCATGAATGGAAAAGAACTTCTTCGAAGCATCAAGGCAAGCCCCAGAATGAATCATATCCCCGTCGTTGTTATCAGCTCCCAAGCCAACCCGGCACTCGAATTGGAACTCACTGAAATCGGAGCCGACAAGGTTCTGCACAAGCCAATCTCGCCCGAACTCCTGAAAAAAGCCTTCGATTTTCTCACCGCCAAGGACGCCTTCCATGACTCATGAACAACTTTCGGCCATCGAAGAAATTCTTCAGAGTGCGGTTTCAGAGACATTTGAAGCCCTGGCATTTGAAGAGGTTCTTTTTCATGAAACCCGCAATGTCCTCCCCAAATTTTATACGGAGCCTATGTGTTGGGCCGAAATAGTTGTCCTCGATCCGCCGATTGGGCCGATTATTTTGCTGATGCCTTTTTTGGTAATGAAAAGATTTTCCGAAGCGATTCATTCACGACCGGGCGAGGAGCTGGGCAGGCAAATGATCATGGACACCTTCGGCGAGATAATCAATACTCTGGCCGGCCGTCTCATGGCCGCAAGATTGCCGAAAGACACCACGTTTCACATCGACCTCCCCAAATTCGGTGAGGGGACACAAGGCTCGATCGAAGCCCAAGGCTCAATCGCTTCCCCGGCCTCCCGAATTGCGGTTTTCAATGTTTTTGATCGGGAAATGTTTCTCTCCATCCCAGAGCTCTTCTGGGCACTCTGATGC
>MNYA01000240.1 GCA_001872985.1 bacterium CG2_30_54_10
ATCTCGCTTTATGTTGAGAATAAGCTAATGCCCCGGGTGCATTCCCGAAAAAAGGTATTCGCCAAGATGGTGGCGACACCCCAAAGATGAGAACGTGTCATTGCGAGCGAAGCGAAGCAATCTTTTCGATCGAGATTGCTTCGTCGCTTGCGCTCCTCGCAATGACATACCTTCTTCGTTGATGCGCTGCCACTGCTGTTCTTTCGACCGGCTACCTCTTTTTTGGAATGCGCCCAGCCAAAGTAGGCTTAACTAAGCACCATTCGGGGCACGCGCCCCTCTTCACCTCGCGAAGTAAATTCGCGAGGCTCATCCCCTGCGGTCGGGCGCTTTGCGCCCTCCGGTGCGCTCTCATGCCTCCCCCGGATTATTGTGATGATACTCGTAATTTTACGTCGCGATTGGCTTTCATGTTTTTTGCGAATTATGAAGCTAATGCAAAAAAACGCTTATTCCCTCTTGCAAAAAAAAATGGTTAGGTATACATTCCAACCGCGGACTGGGTCCGCTATTTTTTGGAAATAACAAAAGGGGGATGTCTATAGATGCGAGTCAAGTTTTTTGCCGTTGTCGCGCTGGCCGCGCTCCTGAGCCTGGCCGCTACCACTGCTAACGCGGGTTCCTTCTGGAAAGTGTCGGAATGGTGGCGCTCCAAAAGAGTGTCGACCACCGTCACTGGCAGGGTGGATTCGGTTGAGAATCGCAAGATCCTCTTCAAAACCGATGATGGCCAGACCCTTCAACTCACCGGCCGCAAGTCCGAAAAGATCGGCGAGAACCGTGGTGCGAGCATTCGGGTATTCGGAAATGTTACCAAGCCCGATGCCCATTATCCCACCGGTCGCATGGAAGTTCGCAGCTTCAAGGTCGTCGAGGAAGCAGCTCCCGTCGCTGAACCAGCTCCAGAGCCCGCGCCCGAACCGGCACCTGAGCCTTTTGCTGAGCCCGCGCCCGAACCGGCACCTGAGCCGGAACCGGTTGCCGAACCCGCCCCTGAGCCCTTTGCCGAGCCGGTCATGACAGAGCTTGCGCCCGCCTCCGAAGAGTCCTACGTGGTTTCCAAGGGCGACACCCTGGCCAAGATCAGCAAGAAATTCTACGGGACCACCAAAATGTGGAAACAAATCGCTGAATTCAACCAGATCAGCAACCCCAAAGCTCTTAAAGTCGGCATGAACCTGATGATTCCCAGGTAATTCCATCAGTTCTTCCAGGCATCCCCAGGGAACCAATTTCCTGGGGATGTCTGTTTTTTGGAAGTTTTTTCATTCGTAATCCCTAATTCGTAATTCCTTATTGATTAAGAAGAAGGAATGTGATATCTTCCTTCGCGTCTTTTCCAATACAAATATGGGAGGCATTTATGAAAAATGTTGAAATGACCGTCGAAGGTCAAATGCTCATTATCAAGGTCGATTTGACCAAAGATTATGGCGCTTCCTCATCCGGCAAGTCACTCATCATCGCGACCACTGAAGGCAACTATACGATTCCAGGGCGCGACGAAAAGATCGGCCTCAACGTATACAAAAAGAAATAATACCCCGTTTTTTCTTAAAACCCTGCGGTGATCGGTCAGCTCAGGTTGGTTGTGGCCTTCCTGCTCATCGCCCTTGCATGGGCCTTTCCGGCTTTTTCCGAAAATCCACCGCTCGCTGAGCCTTCCCGGTGCGTCCCACTGGATCTCGCATCATCTGGAACCGAAGTTCCCTATAATCTGCGAGCGATCGATGGGACTTTCTTTGCCGGGGGAAGTCTCTTCGATCCGGTTGCGCATTCCCGCCAGGAAGATCAGGTACGAACGGAGCTCAGGTTCCTCAAAGAGCATGGCGTAAAAACGGTCATCATGCTCGAAGTTCCGGTATCCATAAATCTCGATCGCCTTACCGAGGAACGGATTTGTCGAGAAGAAGGCCTCCGACTACTCGAGATACGGATGACCTCCGAGGAAGTTCCTAGTGCGAGCCAGACTTCCGCCATCCTTTCCGCGGTGCGCCAAGGAGCATACGTACATTGCCGTTGGGGAGCCGACCGAACCGGAGCGGTTATTGCCAGATACCTCAGGGAGGTCAAACATTTTTCGGGCTTGGCCGCTTTCCGGGCGATTATCTCAGGCGGAAGCCACTCGGGCATCCGGGGTGGGTTCAAGTTCAAACCGTATAATCGAAAGTTGCTTTTGTACTTCTGGCCAGAGGTTTCCGAGGAAAGCCTTGAAACCTGCGCCATCTACGGGATTCCCTTTACCAAAAAAACCGATTCAAAATGAGTCGCCTGTAGAGTGTGGCCTTGAAGGATGTGAGGGTCTTGAAGGATGTGAAGGGTATCATCTCAACAAGTCGGGGGAAGAGTGAGGGCAGACCGGAGGGCGCTTTGCGCCCTCCGGCCCGTTCTTATGCTTTCCCCGGATTATTGAGATGATCCATCAGTAACTTCTCAATAAAGGGGGGCACGTGCCCCCCTTCGCCTCGCGAAGTAAATTCGCGAGGCTCATCCCCTGCGGTCGGGCGCTTTGCGCCCTCCGGTGCGCCCTCATGCCTCCCCCGGATTATTGAGATGATCCATCAGACCTTATCTTCGTCTGAAGAAGGCGGCTCTTCTGTTGACGTATCGTCTACGACCGTCTGATTTTCATCAGTTGGTTGAACTTCATCTGCTCCCCGAGTTTCCTCAGGTAGGCCCGCGTCTTCTTCGTCGGTTTCCAGAGATTCCTCGACGGGTTCTTGATCCGAAGCGGCAGAATTTTCATCCTGGTTCATCGATTGCTCCGGTTCGGGCGATTGTGAATCAGAGGACTGCGCGGCCTGTTCGGAATTTTGCTCGGCCTCCTGTTCTGCCTGAGGCCTTTCGGTTGCCGGATCAGAGGCTTCCTTCGTTTTGCGCAGTTTTGCTATCATACCCGTAAAGAACACCTTGACCCTTTGTCCGAGGGAAGGCGCGGATTTTGCCGGCTGCGCAGAGGTCTCGGGAGCGACTGAAGGCATGGTTGAGGCCGCATGTTGCTCGGGCTTTTTTTCTGCATGAGGCTGATTGTCTGTGAGATCGGAAGTTTTTTTTGTTTTGCGGAGCTTTGCCATCACGCCCGTAAAGAAAGCCTTGGCCTTCTGTCCGAGGGAAGGCGCGGACGTTGCCGAGATTTCAGAAGCAGTTGAAAGTGCTGCCGAAGGTGCTGTCAATGGTGCTGTCAATGGTGCTGTCGATGGCACGACTGAAGATTCGGTCGGCATCGCCTCATTCGCGGCAGCGGCTGGGGGGCCTCCTTTACCCGGGATGCCACTCGCTGTAACCGAAGTGATTTTCTTTCGCTTTTTTCTAATGGCGTCGAGACCGGCAACCACGCCGCCAATTCCGATCAGCAGAAAGATCCAGTTCTTCTTGGCCAGGACGGTGTAGTATTTCACGGTCAGGCCTGGCGGTGGTTTTTTCGATTTCATGGCTTTCGCAAGGTGTTCGAGCGCTTTGGCAAGATCGGGTTTCTTTGCGTTGATGAATGATTCAGCCATTCCCCAGTTTCCAATGCCGCTTTCCGGGCTCTTTGCCAGCAACGCCCCGGAAATGCTTTTCACTCTCAAATAGTTGACCTTTGCGGAGTTGAGAAGGCATTCGATTGTCATTTCCATGCCATCAACCGTTCCAGCGGCTTCCGGATTGTTTTCGAGGATTTCCTGAAGCTTACCCCACTTCTGGTCCTTTTCGAGCTTCCGAGCCTCGACCAGCGCTGCCTCGGCGGTAACAGAGAGCCTGGGCGGGGCGGACGAGTCAGCGCCGGTAACTACTTCAGGATCCGATGTCGCCGGAGTTGCTGAGGCCAATGCGGCTGTTTCTGAAGATGTCCCTCCAGGTGGGAAGATTGCAGTTTCAGAGCCGGAAACAAGTGCAGCGCTTCCAGATTCAGAGGCTACCCCGACCGCTGAAGATGCAGAACCGGAGATAGGTAAGACGGGTTTTTTAAGAGCGGAAGTTGCCGCGCCGCCGATTTTGGCGGGTGGGGAAGCGGTGGACGCAGGCTTGGCGGCGCCGGCCGTTGCCGGCTTTGCCGCTAACGCCGGAACGCCCGCTACTGCAGGCTTTGCCGGTGTCGCAGGCTTTGCCGGTGTTACAGGTTTTGCCGGTGTCGCGGGCTTCCCGGCTTTCGCTGGAGCGCTAGCGTACGCGGGTTTGAGAGGTGATGCCGAATTTGGAATGGCGGTCGTCTCCGACGCTTGGCCCGGGAGCTTGGCGACCTGAGCTGGGTTAGAGGCAACAGACCCGGGTTTTGCTGTTTTTCCGGGTTTCCCTGGCGTGGCCACGCCCGGAGCCGTGCCCGAAGAGGTAACCGGCTGCGTGCCCGACGCGGACGGCCTGGAAAGTCTTGTTTGCGACGATGCCGTTTGTTCAGGGACATTTGCGGGCGCGGGATGGCCAGGCGTGGTGGTCGACCCCAGTCTGGTTGCTCCACTTCCGACATGGCTTCGGGGCCGAATGGGAAAGTTTAGCGAGTCGGGCACCTGCAATGGTTTGGGAGCGGGAAGTTGTACCGGCTCTTTTGGAAAAATCCGCCCCGGCATGGATGCCGTATGAGGATAGATGACGTTTGGAGGGGGAAGCCCATCCAGAAACTTTCTCGGATCATTCTTTCCGGGGAAGGCCCCTTCGAGAATTCCCGTCGCGGCGGCAAGAAGAACAGCCCCCATAGCCGTCCAGGAAAAGGCCCGGTTCATCCCTTCACGCTGGAGCCAGACCAACATAAACCGGGTGTGACCTTTGAAGGATGTAAAGGTTGTTAAAAAGGCAAGATTTGTTTGTACCCCCGAAAAGTGCGGGAGGCTTCCAGCCCGTCCTGCGGCGGCTGGAAGCCGCTGCTATTTTGGGCCGCCACATAATGCAGAGGCGTGACTGCCAAACTTCACTAAATTCATGTTTCAATGCCTGCTTTGAAATGTTCCGTCGGAATCCAGCGAAAAAGTCGCAGCGGCTTCCAGCCGCTGCGACGCGGCAAGATGCCGCGTCCACTATTTGGGGCGAACCGAGAAATTTAGCGGACATTGTCAGTCGCATGCAGAGGTCACACTCCAAAAGCCTGCACGATTTCATGTCTTTCCGGTTCTGCCGCACGCGGCAACGGCCAAGGCATCGCACCTTTCGTTTTCAGGATGACCGGCGTGACCTTTGATCCAATTCCAGCGGAGCGAGTGCATCTGAGATAACGAATATAACTTTTTCCAAAGATCCTGGTTTTTTACAGGCTTCCTCTCAGAAGTCTGCCAGCCATTTTTCCTCCATTTTTCGAGCCACCCATCGGTGAAGGCCTTTGAAACATACTGGCTGTCAGTCTGAATTACCACTGAGCAGGATTCTTCCAGGCAACTCAATGCTTCAGTGCAAGCTGTGAGTTCCATTCGGTTGTTCGTCGTAAAAAGAGATCCGCCGCTGATTTCCTTCTCAGTATCCGTGAAGCGAATAATCGCCCCCCAGCCGCCTGGGCCAGGGTTTCCGCTGCATGCGCCATCGCAGAAAATCTCGACAGCACGCGAAACTTCAGCTTTTTTCATAACGCGCATCCCTTTCTATTCATGCTTGTAACAGGCATTTTCCCTAACCGCCACTCCCCGCACCCGACACCCGACACCCTACACGTTGTTCCCTATGCCCATGTGCGCTAACCTAAGCCCCACAATCCCACTTTTGTCATTTCGACAGAAGGTAGAAATCCGGTATCAATCAGATCTCTCACATTCGTTCGAGTTGACAATATAGCCCTAAGTTAGCGCATGTGCTCCCCATTCCTCATTCCCCGCTCCCTTCACCCTAATTCCTATTTCCTAATCCCTAATTCCCATTCTTCCGCGCTACTGGGCCGACCA
>MNYA01000359.1 GCA_001872985.1 bacterium CG2_30_54_10
ATCTTCCGGGAGATGATCTTCGGTTCATCGACTGGAACCTCTACGCACGCCTGGACCGCCTCTACATCAAGAAGTTCCATAACGAGGAAGACCTGAACGTTTCAATCCTTCTCGACACCAGCCAGTCAATGTCGTTCGGGAACCCAACCAAGTTCGATCATGCCCGCAAGATAGCCGCGGCCATCGCCTACATTGCGCTCCAGCACCGGGACACTGCTCGCATCTACTCATTCGCCCAGGGCTTGAACCCGATTTCGGAAGGCGGATTCCGGCGCGGCCACATCCATCGGATGATGGGCTTTCTCGAGAAAACCTCCGCTGTCGGACGATCGCAGTCCTTCGAGGAAGTAGTTTCTCACTTTCTCCTGAAGAACACGCGGGCGGGTGTCGTTTTCCTGCTGACCGATGCGCTCTTCGGTGAAGACCTTTTCGCCGGCCTGAAACGGCTCGCCCATCGAAAGTTCGAGACCAACTTCGTTCACGTCCTGACCCCCGAAGAACTTAATCCTGATCTCGCCGGTCCCGTCGAACTTGTCGACTCAGAAGATCAATCGAAGGTCTCGTTGACGGTCAATAAAACCGTCCTCACGCTTTACGAAGAGGTTCTCAGGGAAACCGTCGACGAGCTTCGTACCTTTCTCATACGGAAAGGCATGCGTTACCACCAGAGCCTGACCAACACGCAGTTTGAATCCACGCTCCTCAAACTTTTCGAATGCTCCGGGGGCGCGGCGTGAGCTTTTTGAATCCCGGCTTCCTTGCTGGATTGCTGCTTCTCGGGCCGGTCATCGCTCTCTATTTTCTCAAGACGAGACCGCGCACCAGGCCGGTTCCGTCAAATGCCATCTGGAGGATCGTTCTCAGCCGGGTCAACCCGAACTCCTTCCTTCAAAGGTTCCACAACTCGCTTTTCCTGCTTCTGCAGATTCTGTCGATCGTTCTTGCCGTTCTGGCCACTGCCCGCCCCATCGGATCCTTCTGGTCGTCCGGGCAATCGAGCAGGATCATCATCCTCGACGTGTCGGCCTCCATGCAGGCCGTTGATGTCAAGCCCTCCCGTTTTTCAATGGCGCAAAAGCGTGCCGCCGAGCTCTGCCGCAACTTCTCGGGGCGGGTTGCGCTGTATTCGATCGGACACTCCCTCATGCCGGTGGTCCGTTACACGGATGCAACCGAAGGCGTCGCGAACGCCGTCATGAAACTCATCCCGGGGCACCAGGCTACACCGGGCTCCGACCGCGTTCTGCGACTTCTACGGGATCTCGAAGGATTGAGTCCGGACGAGATTTTCCTTTTAACCGATACGCCGGATCTTCAGATCCGTCGGGATTTCATGCCCCAGACCGCGCTCACCGTCGAAACCTTCGGAAGGGAGGGAGCGAACGTCGCCATCGTAGGAGCGGATCTGGCCTTTGACGAATCGGGGAAGAATGTCGAAGTGACGCTTTCGGTTCTTTCAGACAATTTCGTTCCGGTGGAAATTTCGCTTTCATTCCAGGGGGAAGACGGCCGTCTGAGCAGGCTTCAAAGCCTGACCCTTCCCTATCAGGGGGTTCACTCGGTCGACCTGCCGGCTTTCGCCGCGAAACGCGGAACGATCGTGCTGGATGCCCCGCCTGAACGGAACCTCTCGCTGGCCGACGATCGCTGGTATTTCTCCGACCCGGGCCTCAAGCCGTCGGTTGGAATCATGGCTCCATCCGACTCCGCACTCCTCCGGCTTCCGAAGGCGCTTCCTCTCATATCGTTCACCCGCATCGGCGCAGCGTTTCCGGCTGATCTCCCGGATGCGGTCCTCGGCCTGGGATCCCTGCCGATCGAAGCCCGAAAACTTCCGACATGCGCTTTCCTTCCAGGGCAGGGTTCTCTGCAGCCCGGTGAGATTTTGCCCTGGGAAGCGGATCATCCGCTTCTCAAGTTCGCAAACTGGGATGCCGTGCCCGTGAAGTGCATGAAGCCGGGCACGCTTCCGGGAACCCCGCTGGTGGAGTCGGTTGAAGGCTCGCTTCTTTCAGAAGAAGTCGTAACACTCGACGGACGGCAAATCTCCCATGTCTGGGTCGCCATGGATCCGGACCATCCATCAGTGCAAGGAAATTTTTTTATTCCGATTCTTCTTTTCAACATTCTGGAGCATCTTCTTCGCGACAAGTTTCCCAGGCTGTCCTACCCTGTAGGAAATCCCGGTCTGGCCGCACTCTGGAAAGGCCCAGCCCCCACAGCCGCCGGCCTTTTCGAGATTCCCGGCGGGAAAGGGAATATCGCCGCGGTCAACCTCGAAGCCCCGTCCGAGGCTCACCTGACGCCAGCCTCGTCGAGGACTCCGACATCCACCCAACTCGCCGGGCACGCCGGCCGGGCCCAAGAAAACTCACCCTGGAAAGGGGTGCTTTCGGTCGGGATGGTTCTTCTCCTTGCGGAATGGTTTTTGTTCATGAGGCGTAACTGATAATGTCGTACAAGTTAGGGATGATAATGTTGTACAAGTTTGTACAATACAGAAAAGCCACATTTTCCCGGAAGGCGACCGGGGTGAACCGTGGTTACCAAGATCGGCTGAACTCCAGCCCTTTGATGTCATTGCGAGCGAAGCGAAGCAATCTCCGACATCACGAGATTGTTTCGGCGCTATGCGCCCCGCGGTGACAATCTCTCTGTCGCGGGTCCGACGAGCATTTAGCATGTTTTGTTGGTCGCGGGGTGAACCAAGATGATCTCGTTCGGTGACCTTTTCGGAATCGTCTGGCTGGTGCCGGTTCTTCTGCTTACCATCCTCTGGATCAGGACCCCGATTTTCGTTTCCGCACGCGGGAAACGTGTTCTGCTGTGGCTGAAACTCGGCATTCTCGGGCTTTTGGTTCTAGCCCTCATCGATCCGAAGATCGAGACGAGGAGTTTTCACGAAGAGTTCGGGGCGATTTTCGCGATCGATGTCTCGCCTTCGGTCGATCCTGATTCGCTGGCCGGCGCTTTCCGATCCGTGGCCGGTCTGTGCGCCGATCTGCCGGACCACGTAGTCCCGCAGTTCATTCTGTTCAGTGGAAACCAGGCCGCGATCGAGAGACTTCCCGAGGATTGGAAGACTGAACCGACCAACGAGGATGTTAAAAACTTTCTTCGCGGCGTCCGCAGGGAATCTAGCACCGACCTTGGCGGGGCTCTGCTCGAGTCGATGAAGGCCCTTCCGGCAGGTCGCCGCGGGCGCATCTATCTATTTTCAGATGGGTGCGACACGCACGGCGATGTGGGGCAGGCCGTTCAAAGTCTTTCGGACGCGAACCTTCCGGTGTCTGTTGTTCCGCTTGAGGTCGCACGCATTCGATCCCGGCCACAAATCATCAAATGCGTTTTCCCAGACCGGGTTTTTCCCGGCGAGGAGTTTGCCGCCAGGATACTCATCTCGAATCCCGGCGGAGGCTCGTTGACACTCGAACTTCGCGGAACCGACCGTTCCATCTTCAAAGAGGAGTTTTCATCGCCGGAAGGCCTGTCGGCGCGAACTCTTAAGATAACCCCCCAAACCCGAGGAGTCATCGGCTATTCGGTCAGGGTCCTTCCTTCGGGTGAACCTCAAAAGGCCGCGCAGTATCTCAGCACAGTCACGGTCAGGCCGCTTCCCCGGGCTTTGATTTTCGAAGAAGACAATGGCGACGGGAAGCTCCTCCGCGAAATTCTCGCTAACGAGAAGATCGAGTTCGCAACGTTCTCCCCGGCGTCTTGGCCGGCTGATTTCGCGACGGCGATACAACCCTATCCCTGCATCATCCTCAATAACATTCCCCGAAAACGGTTCAAGGATTCCGACCTTGAGACTCTTCGCCGGAATGTGCGCAATGGTTCCGGGCTGCTTATGGTCGGAGGGCCCAACTCGTTCGGGCTCGGAGAATACACTGAGACGCCGATGGAAGACCTGCTTCCGGTCAGGTTGCCTCGCAGAACAGTTAACCAGCAGCTTGCTCTTGTTCTGGTGCTTGACGCCTCGGGAAGCATGTTCGGGGAGTCCTGGGATTATCTCATCGCCGCCACGAAGGAAATTCTTCAGCTTTGCAAGGGGCAGTATGTCGGAATAATTATGTTCAATCATCTTCCGAGCTGGGTTCTTCCCGTCCAGCAGATAGACGAATTGGGCGACATTTTCACCGCCCTCGATCAATATTACCCGGGCGGAGGAACGGTTTTTTCGCTTCCGCTCGCCCAGGCGCTCGTTGCCTTGAAAGACCTTCCTTTCGATCACAAGAACGTGATCATGCTCTCTGACGGTATTCCGTCCGATTTCAACTTCGTCACCCCCTTGTATGAAAATTTCCGGGAGTTCAAGGTTTCGGTCACCACGATTGCGGCGGGGAGCAACGTGAATTCCGACAACCTTCGGAACATCGCCGACGAGACAGGTGGAGAGTTCTACACCAGCCCTGATTTCGCGGAACTTCCGCAGATTTTTCGAAAGGAATTCAAGCGGATTTCGGCGCCTCCATTCATCGAGGAAAACTTCAAACCGGTACTGACCGAAGGAACCACGTTCGCACGAGGGATCACCCAGGCCGAGATTCCCGCGCTTGACGGTTTGGTGATAACGCAGAAAAAGGACAAGGCCGTCATGGTGATGGCCAGCAACCGGGGAGACCCGGTATTGACCTATTGGCGGTTCGGGCTTGGAAGATCCGCCGCGTTCACCTCCGACCTTCTTCCCAACTGGTCGAGGAAGTGGGAGTCCTGGAATGGCCTTGGTAAATTGATTCGGCAGTCGATAAAGGAGCTTTCGGAGGGCGTTCCCGAGCGGTTTTCGCTTGAAACCACCCAGAAGGGCTCGGATCTGCATATTTTCGTTCAGCCGGGTTCTACCGAGAAAGCAGTGTTTCGGTTCCTTCAGGCGACCGATACAGCAAGCCGGTCTCACCTGCTTCCGCTCACGCTCGGTAGTGATGGCCGTTATGAGGCGGTAATGCGAAACACGCCTCCGGGGATGTATGTTGCCGAGGTGCTTACCGACTCGGCCAGTCGCGTCGGAGCTACGCTCGCGGCGACCAACGAGTCGCAGGAGTTTCGCGCTCCGCGGATGAATCTTCCGCTTCTGCGCCAGATTGCCGACCAGACCGGGGGGGAAGTGATCGAGGATGGCGGTCAGCTTTCGATGGCGACGATCCCGGTCGGTCGGAAGATCTCGACCTTTGTTCCATTGTGGCCCTGGTTGGTCATTTTCGCGCTACTTTTATTTCTTATTGACATTTACCTTCGGCGTGCCGGGGTTTTCGGGCTGCATGAGCGCTCCGGGGCGAAAACGGAAGGCGGGGAAGCCCAGGGTGAGATTTACCTTCAGCTTGGGCAGAAGTTTTCGAATCTTGCGGAAGAGCATTCCTTGCGTGGCGAGGAGGAAGAAGCCAAGCGTTATTACCTGCGGGCCAAGGCTTTTTTCATGAAAGCCAAGGCCACGCAGGAAGCACATCAGATGTGGGAGCGGTACAAGCGTTTTGAAAGCCGCTGACATTAAGCGGCCAGCGTGCTTTGGCCTTGTAAGGCAACAATAAATGAGCGTAGGCGGAAAGACCTCCCGGGGTGCATGTGTACCACGTGTGCGGTAGGATCACCCAGGAACTTGATCTCTTAGGAAATTGTATTTTTGAGGTGAATGCCCGAAAAGT
>MNYA01000236.1 GCA_001872985.1 bacterium CG2_30_54_10
CGGATCAACGTTACGCCCACTTCTCGATAATTGGCATGTAAATTTTCCAAAGTGTCTGTTTGAGCGAGGGTTCGAGGTATTCACTTCAGCAGGCTAAACACTTACTATTCTCCTTGTATCGCCTGCTCGGTTTGCTTGCCGACCATGATCTCGTGCTTGAAATTTTTGAGGATCGAAATAAACGCGTTCGGAGCCGTCTGCCCCAACCCGCATTTGCTCGCGATCTGCATCGACTCTCCAAGTGAAATCAACTCCCGGAGGTATCGCATCGAGCATTTCCGGTTTTCAAGCATTTTAATTCCCTCGAGGAGAGTAGTCGTTCCATACCTGCATGGCGTACACTGGCCGCAGGATTCCTCGACAAAAAACTCCATGAAATTTTTCGCTACGCCAAGCATGCTCCGGTGCTCGCCGAAGACGATGATCGATCCGCCGGTGGGAATACCCTCGAAAGCCAGAGTCGATTCGAATTCCGATCGGCCCACGCACCGCCCGGAAGCCCCGCCCACTTGGACCGCCTTGGCGTTTTCCCCTCCGGCCTCTTTCAGGAGAGCGGCGACGGTGATTCCCATCGGAAACTCGTAAACACCAGGTCTGAGGCAATCACCCGAGACGCTGAACAGTTTGGTTCCCGTCGATTTACTTGTTCCGAACGCCCTGAACCACTCCGCTCCCTTGGCCGCGATATGTAGCGCGGTAATAAATGTCTCTACATTGTTGATTACGGTAGGGCATTCAAGATATCCCATGGTTACCGGAAATGGAGGGCGGTTCCTCGGCTCACCGCGGTGTCCCTCCAGACTTTCGATCAGTGCTGATTCTTCCCCGCATACATACGACCCTGAACCAAGATGTATGTAAACATCGAAATCAAACCCCTCCTTCCCTGCTATGTTCTTCCCAAGAAGGTTTTTTCCACGAACAACCTTGCGGGT
The DNA here is from genome assembly GCA_001872985.1 of bacterium CG2_30_54_10. GTDB lineage: Bacteria > Muiribacteriota > Ozemobacteria > Ozemobacterales > Ozemobacteraceae > CG2-30-54-10. The sequence continues at coordinate 936 of MNYA01000236.1, forward strand.
GGCAATCAAGCCCTTCAGCAGATACTCATACTCGCCACGCAGATAAATGATGCCCTCCTTGGCTCCGACGGAATAGGCCGCAAGGGCCATTCCCGCATACAATTGTTCGGCGTAGTCGGAAAGAAGCACCCGATCCTTAAATGTTCCCGGCTCACCTTCGTCAGCATTACAGATGATAAATTTTCTTTCCCCATCTGCTTTCGCAGCCAGGTCCCATTTCACACCAGTGGGGAAACCGGCTCCGCCACGTCCTTTTAAGCCCGACTCCCGGATCTCGCGGATGACCTCTCCGGGAGCCCGGTTTGCAGCCTTTTTCAGGGCAGATTCGATCTCGATGTCGGAAAAAATCACCAAATCCTTTCGACCGCCCATCATTCCGCTCCTCCCTGGGTCACATGCGCCCCTGATTTTCTGATGTAACTCTCGATTATGTCTGTCACTGATTCAAGGGTAACTTTTGAATAGACCTCGTCGTTGACCAGCATTGCCGGGCCCTGGTCGCACATCCCAAGACAGTGGGTGTACTCCAGGGTAAACTTTCCGTCCGGAGTTGTCTGGCCGAACTTGACCCCAAGGTCATTCTCGAGCTGGGTGGCGATACCGTTCTTCCCGGCCAGGTCACAGGATATTGTCTTGCACAAGCGAACGATGAACTTTCCCTTGCGCTTGGTTGAAAGAAAGGAATAGAAACTCACAACGCCATAGACCTCCGCGGGATGGATATTGAATGCATCCGCCACCTCCTGCATTGCTTCGGCCGGTATGTGCCGGTATTCCCTCTGAATATGCTGCAGAACCGGAAGAAGCCCGCTTCTATGTGAGGCACAATTTTCCGCGAACATCACTACATCCTGGTGGAGTTGTTCTTTTTCCGATGCAAGCATCTCAATCTCCTTTTCATTTGCATTTGCATTTTTAGTATCTACTCAATAATTTGGGGAAACTCAATGATTCCTGGCACAAGAGATTTCTCCATTCGGTCGAAATGACAGCATCATTTGTCATTCCGAACGAATGTGAGAAATCTCGCTTTATGTTGAGAATCAGCTAATGCCCCTCCTTTTGGAGCAGATACCATTTCTATTTTTATTTCGACTTCACATTGCTAATTATTTCACAATTTTCAAGCGCCGTAAAGCACTTGGATATTTCGGAAACATTACAACCGTTCAACGGTCGTTCCCCAGGCCGATAACCTCGGCTATCGCCCCGTCCCCGGCCAGCGCAGGGAAAATATGCCGCTCCGGCCATCGTGAAAATTTGAGCTCGAGTTGTCTTCCGTTTTTCTCCCAGGCAATGTCTGTCAATCCGCTTTTCTTTGCATGTCCTGCTTGGAGGGTCCAGGTCAGGCGGTTACCAATCCAGAGTTTCTGGTGGGCAAGACGGTATTTCTGAAGAAAGCCGTCAACACGCTTCCCCACTTCGCCACCGCACAATGTTGGAGACAGCTCGATCCGAGAAACCACTTCACCCTCGGGAACTCCCCTTTTGACCGGGCTAACCGCGCGGATAGCCATGTCCGATCCCCCGTTTTCGTCAAACGGGAAACGCCCGTTCAGAGCAGGAAGCTCAGCATCTCCCCGAACCAGGAAATCTCCCCAGAACAACCCAAAGCCTGCTTCACGCTCCATGACACGGTCGAATCGTATGAATCCTGCCGTCCATTCGGGAACAGCCTTCAGCAAAAGGCGTGTCAGAGCGGCCGTTAGAAAGCCATTCCCGCAATCAGCCCACCGTCTGGGAATGCAGGCAACGAGCCGAAAGGCTCTCGGGGGGCCGGCGGGTTCCGACTCAACCCTTGGGAAAGGGGAAATCCCGGCTGACAAGCATTTGTCGTTGCAAGCAAAGCGTTGCAATTCTCCCGACTCGGGTTGCCTTGCCGCGCTTCGCCCGCAACCAACCCTCGCCACCCGGAATGACACGCCTGCGCCAGCCGATCGTTTCTCGCTTCCCGCCCTTGAGACGCCTTGCTGCACCCGCCCGGTCACCTCCGATCGCTCTTCGGCGGTTTTACAAGCCCCGCACCCGAGACATTCCCCTGACCCATAAGGCAGAGCCAGGCACGGTTCATTCGATGAGCCGCCCCATAAAACCCGGAAGTTCCGAAATAAAAACTCTTTAGAAACCCCGGCATACACGTCATCCCACGGAAAAATTGTCCCGTTCGAATCGATTTCAGGCGCCACGGGTGCGACGCCGCCCCCTTTTGCCCTCCGCTTGGCGAGGGCGTTCCCTGGCGGTTCTCCGGCTAACCCGGCTAAGCCCCTCTCGGAATTGAGGCGCGGGCCAAAATACCGTTCGGGGCCTGTGGCTTCGCGGGAATTCTGTCGCAAGAAATCCCAAAGCTCACGCTTGACCTCTCCACGGTATCTGAAGCCTTTATTGACGGAAGCCTCCACGAGCTTGGGAGTTGCCCTCCGGTCTGAATAAGCCAACCATTCGGATACCAACGCATCGTATGGCCCCGCGCTGATGCGGCTTTCAAAGCCGGCCTTCCGGACCTGGCCGGAAATCAGATTCATGATCCGCTGCAAATCAGCGGCCACGCCCCTTCCCCCCGAAAACTGCAATGGGGTGAAAGGCGGCCGGAAAAGCACCGCAAGGGAAAAAGTCAGACGGGCCTTTCCAGGCTGGCCATCCATGAGGGTTTTCAGTTTTCCCAGAAAAACTCCGAACTCTTCGTGATCTGAATCTCGCTCGAACCACGTAACAATCAGGAAAATCTTCATCTGCCTGATATTGCGGTTGAAAAGCTCTTGGAACCCAGTCAAAAGAACATCCTCCTGAAGATTCTTCTGAAGAAGCTCCCTTATTCGATCGCTGATTCCCTCCATCGCGCAGGTGTAGGTTCTTTTCCCCGCAGCAAGCTGTCTGTCGATCAAAGCCGGAAGGCGGGCGATGGCATCGAAACGCTGGCTCTTGATCGCGACACGGTCGAAAATCCTGCCCAGGGCCCCGAGAAGCGGGAAAAGCCCTGAAAATGTGTTGAAATTGAACGTCATCAGGGCGATTTCCGATAATCCGAGATTCGCCTTCAATCTCATCGCATCATTCACAACCGCTTCCACGGCGCGTTCCCTGTATGGCTTCTGCTCCCAGGATTCCTTGCAAAAAGAACAAAAGTACGGACAACCCCCGCTGACCAGAACATGCGCAGAACCGGCGGTTTCATCATGATAGAAAATTGGGCCTCGTACAAACCCGCTTCGCAGGCCTTTCATGGACGTCCGATGGGCAATTACGGGAAAAGGCGCTCCATCAGCAGGTACGATCCTCGTCAGACACCCTTTTTCATCGTATTCCTGGCGATATGCCCCGGGATCGTAGAATCCCGGAACTTCATCTCGAAGCCGCTTCAGCAGCTCGGATCTGGGCTCACTACGCATGCCGGCCAAAAGTGTGAGTATCTGTCCGAAAACTTCTTCTCCATCTCCAACCAGCACGCCATCGACAATGCCTTCCTGGTTCCCGTCCGGGCTTACCTTTCCGTGAAGGACGGAACTGACGAATGAATTGCTGCCGCCCAACAGAATAAAGGGGAAACCCCCATCAACACGAGCCTTGCGACCAAGCGGAATTCCGGAGTGCGCCAGCAAAGCCGGAAGGTTCACCAGCTCCTGAACCACCGAGTTGCTGATGGCGATCAGGTCGAAACTCTTCGGACAACGCTTCGATGTGGTTCCGACAAGCAATGGAATCCCTGCCCGCAGCATCAATTCTTCATCTTGGGCGGGCGGCAAGAATGCCAGATCAGCGTAAACCCCTTCGACCGCGGTTGCCATCTGGAACAAGTAGGAATGAGTGATCCCGGCGGCCACCTCGGAATACTCGGAAAGCCGCACGATCAGCACCCTGAGCCTGTATCCGTCGAACGCGCTCGGATCCTGGGTATTGGGTTCCCCTCCAAGCAGCCACAATCCGCGCCTCGACAAGGACCGTCGGTTTCCCTCGAACCAGGCGGCAATTTTCCGGCAATCGGTTTCCATGTTGAAATTATTCTGCGATCTGTTTTTTCCGATCTTTAAGGATGTGTCATTAGCCTTCATCAGTCAATCTGAAACGATAACTCGACCTCTGAAAAAAGTTAAATCAATCAATCAATCAAGCTCTCTGGGCTCTCCATTCTTGTGATAGTCTTAACAGTGAGCTTGCCACGGATACTGGAAAAGATGAATTTCTCCGTCCGGGAGGACACCTGGCTGGACTTCTCAGCCCCGTGGCAAACCGAGGTCGGAACTGTCTTTTCGACCTCATTTGACGCCCGCCTTTTTGGCAGCTTCATCTTCTTTCCCTCCAAGGATTATGATTTACACCCATTCGGGATGCTTGTTCCCTTGAGATTTTCGCAGCCGGACCCGGGGGAAAGAATCGAGTGGGATGGGAACCGGCTATTCATCGGTTCTTCCTCGTTTCAGCGCGGACCTGACATTCAACAAACTAAAATTCCAAAAGGATCCGATTTCCCCTACCTCGATGAAAATCTTCGAACTTTGAAAAGATCTCTTCCTCTCCTGGCCGGGGAAAGTCCCCTGAGCGCCGCATTTCAGGATATTTCCGCAAACGAATTCACTTCCCCAATTCGGCAAGTCCGCTCCGGTCTTGGGGCGGGCTCCCTCGATCTCTCCGCATTTGGAGGGTGGTTTGGAGCGGGGGTCGGTCTTACACCATCCTGGGATGATTTCATGACCGG
>MNYA01000160.1 GCA_001872985.1 bacterium CG2_30_54_10
CGGGCGATCTATCTGGTCACCGACATGACGCTGGTCTCCTGGAAGAGCATTCTCGAAAACAGCGAACTGTTGACGCGCGTAGATCCGACGATCGATTTGATCCTGGTGCCGGTCGGGGAAGGTTCTCCGCCAAATTTGTCGGTATCGGAACTTTCCCTCGAACAATCGTTGGTGATGAAGGGGCGACCCGCGAATATCTGGGTTACGGTCTCAAACAATTCTGATAGGCCGCGTAAAACGCATCTTTCGGTCCTTGTGGGAGAAGATAAAAAGCAGGATCTTCCACTCGAACTTGAGGCAGGGGCAAAGAAAAGGGTGAAAGTCCCCACCACATTCACGGCTGAAGGCATCGCGCATGTGACCGCGGTGCTTCCCGCGGACTCGCTGCCTTACGATGATGTCAGACATCTGGTGGTCAATGTTCTTCCGCCACAAAAGATCCTTCTTCTGAACCCACCCCCGGAACGTGACGGCACACCAAGCCGCGACGACATCTTTCTGCGATTTGCCCTCAACCCGATGAACCGCAACGAAGGCGCGACCTTCATCGTCGAAAGCAGGCAACCCGAAGAGGCGGTGTCGATGAAGCTGGCCGACTACACGGCGATTTTTCTGGTGAACCAGCGTCAGCTTCCGGCCCCCCTGGTGACCGCCCTTTCGGAGTTCGTCATGGGAGGCGGATTCTGCGTGATATTTCCCGGTTCGCGCACCGATCCCGACTGGTACAATGCCAATCTTTTTGATAATCTCGGAGGAAAGTACATTCTGCCGGCGAGACTGTTCAAGCGGGTCGGAAATGCCGTCAGCAAGACAATCGCATATCAGCTTACCGACCTCGATCTTGGGCACCCCGCCTTCAGCCTGTTTGCGGAAGAAGGGAACGGCGACCCGAAGCGGGCGCAGATCTGGGAGTTTTTCCAGATTCAGCCGAACCCGACGTCTCTGGTTTTGGCACGGATGAGCCATGGCCTTCCTGGAATCGTGGAGGAGCGGCGCGGTCAGGGGAAAGTCCTTCTTGTAGCGTTTTCCGCCGACACGACCTGGACTAACTGGCCTCTCAAGCCGACTTGGCTTCCGTTTCTCCATCAGAGTCTGGCTGGGGTTCTCGGGCATCGTGGGACGGGGTATGAATCGATACTTCCCGGCACCCCGGTTTCAATGGTCGTCCAGGAAGAGAAACTTCAGAAAGTCACGCTCACACCTCCGCAGGGGCCGGCATTCGATCTTCCCATCAGGCCCGAAGGCGAGGGGATGCTGCATTTTTCGACCACGCGAACGGATCAGTTAGGCTTCTACCAGCTTGTACTTCAGGGGAAAGCGCATTCCCGAACCGAGGCCTTCGCGGTGAATCCATCGCCCGCGGAGAGCGACCTTTCAAGGATCGAGTTGCGCAAGATTCCGAGATTCATTCCGCTCAGCCATCAGGTGGGTTCCGCCCGATCGTTGGGTGAAAAAGTCCAGGAGGTCCGGGAAGGCCGCGAAGTCGCCGGAGGTCTGCTATGGCTTCTGCTGTTGATTGCCCTTGCTGAAACGATTCTTGCAAACCGTGTCTCAGCCCCCGCTGCCGCGCCCGCGCCCTTGCCTCGGAGCGGGCCATGAGAAGCTTCTTCCAGTTTCTCGGATATGACCTCGGGGCGATCCAGGCCGTAGAGTCGGTACGGTTCGGCTTCGGGTGGGGCTGGGCGGCTCTCGTTCTACTTCTCGGAATTCTACTGCCGCTCTTCCTCTGGACGTACCGGCAGTTCGAGGGGAAACCCGTCACACCCCTTTTGGGCGGGGTTCTGATGGGGTTACGGGTTCTCTTCGTGGTATTCGTTCTGGTGCTACTTGCCGGGTTTCGCTGCACCGTAACCGGCTGGGTTCCGCAAAAGAACAAGCTGGCCGTTCTCGTCGATTCGTCCCGCAGCATGAGCATCCCGGAAGAGGGTTCCACGCGCATGGAAAGGGTTCGGAAAGCGTTCGTTGATGGTGGTTTCCTGAACCGGATCGAGCAGAGAACCGGGATCAACCCCGCTCTTTTCTCATTTGCGGGTTCCGTCGCCCCGCTTGCCCGGGAGGACGTCGCATCCTTTTCGATCCAGCCCGAAGGAAATCAGACAAATCTTACCAAAGCAGTAACGGGCGTTTCCGAACATCTTGGCGAAGGAAATCTTCTCGGAATGATAGTCCTCACTGATGGGGCGCATAACACCGGCGAGAACCCGCTCGAAGGGCTGGCACACCTCCGCATTCCGCTTCACTTCCTGGGCGTAGGGCGGACCGGCCAGGCCAAGGATCTTGGAATTGCCCTCGAAAGGCCACCCTCAGCCGGTTACCTGAATTCGATGGCACGCGTTAGGGGCGAGGTGCGGTTGTTTCGGATCGCCACCGACTCGGTCGCCGTCGAGATAAAGCGCGATGGGAAGACCGTAGATTCGATCAAGGTTCCCGTGACCCCAGGCGAAACCCGCGCCGGGTTCGCGTTCAATATCTCCTGCGATGCCGAAGGAACCTTTACGTATTCCGCCGCGGTTCCGCACCTCCCCGGGGAGCTGACCCTCGAGAATAACCAGTCGAGCTTCCTCATCAAGGTGGTCAAGGAACGCCTCAAGGTCGTGATCCTCGCCAACTCGCCATCCTGGGATCAGACATTCATCAAAGGAGCGGTAAAGAGCGACCCCAATTCCCATGTCAATGCGGGGGTGAGAATTACCGACAGCCGATGGAGCCGCACCGAAGATTTCACCCTGAAAGGAATCGCCGCTACTCCCGATCTTGCGACTGATCTGGAAGATACAGATGTGATGGTGCTCGACGGCCTTCCTGAAAAATTCCTTCAACCGGTAGCCGAGACGATTTTCAAACGTCTCGAATCAGGGAAAATGGGCCTGTTCATACTACCTTCCCCGCGCGGGTACAAGTTCCTTGGCTATCCCGGTTCGCGCCTTGGCGAACTTTTTCCGGTCAATCTCGCCGAAGAAGTGTGGCGTGGAATTTCCGCCAATCTGCTTCTTCCCTCATCCGATCCCCCCTATGCTTTCCTGCGGCTGCTCGACGATCCGATGGAAAATTCGATGTTCTTTAAGTCACTGCCGAAAATGGAAGGCCTTTTTACCTACGGGGCTCCAAAGCTTGGAACCGAGATACTTCTCCTGTCCACCCTCGAACAGGGCGGCCGTCCGGCTCCGGCGCTGGTTCAGCACCGGGTGGGCCGGGGACACGTCGTCATGCTCATGGGGGGACCGCTCTGGCCCATGGGTTTTAAGCTTGTCCCTACCGACAGGACGATTAAACCTTATACGGCGTTCGTCATGAATCTTTTCAAGTGGCTTGCGAATCGCAGGGAAGACGCCCTGGTCACCCTTGAAACGGCGTCCGCACGCGGGTTCGTCGGTCAACCGAGCACCTTCAGGGTCTGGGTCATGGACTCCCGGCGGCAGTATGTTACTTCAGCTCAGGTTTCGGCCGTGATTTCAGCGAAGGGCCGAGAGCCGCAGAATCTCACCTTCATCGGCACATCCGAGAAAGGCTGCTATGAGGCGACCTTTGTACCGCCCTGGCGGGGAATGTTCGGTATCGCGGTAGCCGCGCGTTCGCAGGGGAAACTCGTCGGAGAGGCGAAGGGCGATTTCCTCGTCGAGATGCCTACCGTCGAGTTCGACAACCCGGAAGTACAAGTCGATCTCATGAAACGTCTTGCCAGCGGCACCAACGGAAGCTACTTCCCGATCGAATCCGGAGGAGAGCTCATATCCGCCCTGAAGGCAACACCGGGCCGGAAACAGGAATCGAAGATACTTGACGCGCGCGACAGCTTCTGGGTTCTGTTCGCTTTGCTGCTTCTGCCGCTGATTGAGTGGGTCATCCGGCGCACGAAAGGATTTAGTTGATGGCCGGGAACTCCGCAAACCAGGGCATTGGTGGCGCAGTCTATAAAAGAGAGCAGGGAAAAGCCTTCTACAGGCTGAAATTGAGCTCATGAAATCACCAAATTCAACGCGCTTTTGTATAACTGACGGTGGATTGCCATTGCCAGGAGCGCAAGCGACGAAGCAATCCCGATCGAAAAGATTGCTTCGCTTCGCTCGCAATGACACGCTCTCATCTTTGGGGCGTCACCGCCATCTTTACGAATACCTTTTTTCGGGAATGCATCCCCCAGTCAAAATACCACGCCACGCCACCCTGGAATGTCGTGCCAAACCTCTGCGTGCCGGAAGGTGGCGCGTGTTTTCACTTTCTGAAAATTTCCTGGCGCTTCTTGTCGGAGTGGTTTTGATGATTGCTTCAGCCATCCCCGCTTGCGCGGGATTGGGAACGATCGCCGTGGCAAGGATCCAGTATGGCGGCGGCGGAGATTGGTATACAGATCCGACATCAATGCCGAACCTGTTGAAATCGGCGTCAGAGCGCCTCAGTTTGCAAACCCGCCCTGAAAATATCGTCGTGAAGATTTCAGATGCCGATCTTTTCAGCTATCCGATGGTGTATCTGACAGGCCATGGAAATGTGAAGTTCGAGGACCATGAGGTGAACCGGCTGCTTTCCTATCTCGACAACGGCGGTTTTCTTTGGATCGACGACTGCTACGGAATAGACCGTTCCATCAGACGGGAATTGAAGAAGGTCTACCCTGACAAGGATCTGGCACCGGTTCCGGTCGATCATCCGATTTTCCACACCGTTTACGAATTTCCCAAGGGTTTGCCTAAGATCCACGAGCACGATGGAAAACCGCCCCAAGCCTATGGTATATTCAGTAAGGGCCGTCTGGTCGTCCTCTATACCTACGAAACCGATCTTGGATGCGGCATCGAAGACGAGGGGGTCCATCCCGAGGACTCGGCTGAGATCAGGGAGAAAGCCATGCAAATGTCCTTGAACATCCTGGTCTTTGCAATGATTCAGTGAGCTTCTTGACAATATGGGGCAGGGAATAGGGATTTGTAAACATGGATCAGGGGGAAAGCGTATCTACTCAATAATTCGGGGAAACTCAATGATTCCCGGCTCAAGTGATTTCCCCTTCGGTCGAAATGACAGCATCGTTTGTCATTCCGAACGAATGTGAGGAATCTCGCATGTATCATCTCAATAAGTCGGGGGAAGTGTGAAGGCAGACCGGAGGGCGCAAAGCGCCCGACCGCAGGGGATGAGCCTCGCGAATTCACTTCGCGAGGCGAAGGGGGGCGTGTGCCCCCCCTTTTTGAGAAGTTGCTCTCGCATTATGTTGAGAATCAGCTAATGCCCCTTCTTTTTGAGCGGATACGGAAAAGCTTGCTACAAGCGAGAAATGAATCGTTAAAATCGCAATATGCATCGTTCTCTTACGCAATGAGGTATAAAAATGGATGAACGGAAGACCCGCCAGCTTCTTGCCGACTATCCCGAGCATCGTGGGAAGCTCGATCAGGACCTGATCTCCTACACCCGCCACCGGCAGTTGCGGGTGTTTCTCCTTCGGACTTTCTGGGGTTTAGCCGCCCTGACCGGAATCCTGCTCGTTTTTCTCCTTGTGGAGCGCACCCCCGTTCAGTCCGAAGGAATGCGCGTATTGTTCTCGCTCGCTTTTTATTCGGGCGCGGGTGTCGCCTTGTTTCTTGCCCTGCGTGCCTTTACTGCCCCCCCTGG
>MNYA01000369.1 GCA_001872985.1 bacterium CG2_30_54_10
CCAGTTCGTGATGATCTCACCCCCGATAACCTTGGTCACCGGGATGAAGGTCTCATACTGATAGCTTCGTCCGCCACGGAGCGTCACGGAATAGGCCCGGGGCTGGGAGGGAATCGGGAAGAGAGTTCGCACCTGGCCGGCGGTCAGGAACGGATCTTCGGTGATCAGTTGCCGGTTGCTGATTCCTTCGGCACCACGGAGGAGGTTCGCGGTCCAGGTGAATTTTGGCCTGCCCAGCCATTCAAGAGTGCCCGTAACCATCTTGGGATCACCGGGATCCGGTGGATTGGTCGCCAGGATAAGGTCGATGCGGTTCATGCCGCGAGAAGTGTTGTAGGTGCTTTCCCGTACCGAGAACGACCAATTGGTGAACCGCTCGGGAACCACGAATCGAGCACCCAACGGATATTCATTCAGCGCCGAACAATAGGTTGAACCGGAATCCTCGGGCGAATCGGGCCTGTATTTGTAGCCACCTGACACAGGTCTCCCGCTCATCAGCATCGCGGAACCCCCAGGGAAGGCAACCAGAGGGACCGGTTTGATCTTGAAGGTGGTCCAGGAAAACTGGTCGGAATCCTCCCCGTAGGCGGTCTGTTCGGCGGATAGCACCGACTCCTTGCCATCGGCCAGAGTTCCGAGGGGAAGTTTGTCGTAGTCATAATACCGATAAACGATCTTGCAACCCGCCTTGTACTCCCCGCCCCCAAGTCGAAGGGGGAGCCGGGGTTTGTCAGAGGTTGCGTTCATGATAACTTTGTTTGGTGAAATATCGACTCCGTACAGGTCTTTTGTCTGGAGCACCTTCCATTGATAAGAAAGCGAGGACTTCTTGAGGGTCGCAGGGAAATCGCCGACCCGTAAGTCGTGGTCGGTGTCTTCTCCTAATGATCCGGTGTTTACCCCGTTTGCATCGAAATCTGGGGCGTTCTCCACGGAAATGAGATAGGTTTCGGCGTCGGAGAAATACCCATCGCTGTCAGGAGCGGCCATGACGAGGCCACCCGACGTCGAAAGCATGGGCCCATCGACATCACAAACCGCATCTCTCCGATTGACGCGCGGTGGCGTGCTGTTGTTGATGACGGCGAGTTCGGTCCGGTATTCCGTCTGCACAATTGGCCCATACTGGACGGGGTCGCTGATCCATACCCAGGAGCTGGGGGCCGTCGCAGTAAGGGTTTTGAAGTCCCGGAAAAAGGTATTGGTTCCGAGGAGGACTTTTCCGGGAACAACGGAAAACGTTTTGGTGTAATAGTCGCGCTTGTGGACCGCCTTGTACACTTTCTGGTCGAAGTGTGCGCGATAGGTGATGTTCCCAAAAATGTCGACCTGCGGCTCGTATGAGGCGGCATCAGCGGGTTTAAAGGATTCGGGTGGATTTTCAGGAATGTAAGTGGTCTTGACCAGATACAGGTGTCCGAACCCATCCGCGCTCACGGAATCGGGCATGACCCCGCCATCGTAGACGACGATCTGTTCAGGAATGGAGACCGCGCCGGTGATTTCATCACGCACGAACTTGTAGACTTTCTTCTGACTGCGGTCGAGGGCATACACGATTCCTCCACGCATCCACCACTGATCGGAAACGGCCACATCGTCCAACTGGTCGATGCGGAACGGGGCGTTGGCTTCGGCCAGCCAAGTGTTGATGAGATCTTTTCCTATTACGTAAACGTAGTCACCCGAAGCATCCTTTGAACTCAGACCGAGCGCCTTGGTGGTCAGGTTGGCGGGGATTCCTACCACCTGGCAGCCTGCGGTAACACCGGTGAGGTCAAAGATCGGGCTGGAGGGTTCGCGCTGGTAGAGATAGGCGTTGTTGAGGCGTGAGGAATACACGCAGTCGACGTATGGCACCTCCGCGCCGGGAAGGGGGATGCCGGCCTGGGCTCTGGAACAGCCGTCGGGACACTCGTGGATCTTGTCCATCGTGCTTTTCTCGGCAGTTTTCACATCAGCCACATGCATCTTCTTTGCGGGACCGGTGCGGGTATTGACCTTGTATTCATACAGGTCGAGGATGCGATACTTGGCTTCGATATTCTCGCGAGCCACCCAATGCGTCCAGCCGCCGAAATAGAGTGTGTAATCGCGAACTTTCATGAACGTGTGGTAATACTTTCCCACCCCGACAAGGCAATTTCCTGGCTTGGCCGGGTCTGGGGTCGGGCGCCAAAAGCAGGGATAATCGCCGTTGTAACCGTAAATGCCCCACATGTAATGGAGGGTCACGTAGTCGCTAAAGCCGTGCGGCCCAATGCCGGTCGCGGATTCGAAGTCCCTTCCGCAGTGGTAGAAGGTGATAATCGGCTCATCGGTCCGCTCTCCTCGGTAGTTCATTCTGGAATACTCCCAGTCAACGGTGTTGACGGCACGCGAAATGTTGCCTGTCACCGGCGTCCAGCCGGTATCGAGGCCGGCGAAGGTGAAAAGCTGTTTCTTGCTGGCACCATCCCATATCTGGTTGGCCGTGATGCCATAGGCATCAAAGGCGTCATACAGGTATTGGACCCCTCCGCCTGTGAGGTTGTTCAAGGCATACACTCCGCGGAACGGGCCATCGCCGATCATCAGGTAGGCATCGCCGTTCTGCTCGTAAAAGGGGTGGAGAGCTGGACATGCAAGAGGCACCGCCAGCACGAATAAGGAAAGCACGGCCCACACGAAGGTTCGAAGGGATCTACACATACTACTCCTCCTGTCGAACCCCCCTGCCTTACCGGGTGGCTGGGGGGCCGGGATTTTGATTCAGGTCGGGAATCCGGATTTGTTCAAAAGATTCGTATTCGCTCATGATTTGCATGAACGCATTCTTCAGATCTTCCGGAATCTGATACCGGTCAAACAATTTGCGGGCGACCACGGGGGTGAGATCGACCCCGCCTACAAGAAAGATCCCGCCGGGGGACGGCATCGCGGCCAAATGACGGCCAAGGTAGGAACGGTAATCCAGGTATTGCCGGAGGTTGTCGATGGCGCCGGCTTTCAGCCGGGGAATGATATGCGAACGGGCGTCAACCTTGGTTCCATCGGCCATGGGAATGGACCCCCCGGGGATCTTCGAGTCATCCCAGTTCGTGATTTCGTGAAAGAGGGCGGCGGAGAGCAGGTCGAAATGGTCCTGTTGGGTGGGGATGGCCGCGAGGCTCGGGGCCTGGGTCACGCCGGGGGCGCCGTAGGAGGTGTCAAGAACCGTGACCACACCTCTTTCTCCTGCCGCCTGAGCCAGGAGACCCTGAATTTCCTGCTTGATTTCGGAAAGACGGGATATCGTCTCCGAAGAACGAAGGAACACTGGGGAGTAGGCCTCTTCCCGGGTATTCTGCATGTCCGTGTCGAGGTGCGCCAAATCCTGATCGAGCCCGGCCAGCTCCTGTTCATAACGGGCTTTGTATTGATCGCCGAGCTTCCGGTAATCCTGGGGTTTGCTTGTTTCGGAAGCCGAATGTTCCGCCAAGCTGTTCATTGTCTCATTCCAGCGTTGCATCAACTCCACCCGACGCCTGATAAGGCCGGACTGTTTCCCGAGGAGGGAACGAAGGGCGGGCTGGGCTTTGCTCCAGGCATCGTCCATCTGCTTCCGAAGTTTCTCCCGGTCGCTCGTGAAGGCGGTTTCCCGATAGAACCGGCCGACCGAATAATCGAACGTCGCAAGCTTGGGGTGCAGGATCAGAAGAATCCGGGTGTCGACCTTCCCCCAACCTTGCGCCTGAGCGAGGGTGGGAGAAATCAAATTCAAAAAACACAGGACGCCCAGGAAGAAAAATCCGTAAAGGGTCCGTTTCGAGAGAAGAACGTTCATCGGCCGCCTCCACGAGGAATCTTCAGCAGTTGAAGGGTGATGTTCCGGTAGTCTTTTCCGCCGAGCGGGACCGGATCGAACCCCCAGCCTGGGTGTTTCGCCCAAAACAGGCTTGCTTGCTCGAGCCAGGGGATGTTTCGGGGCTCCCGCAAACCTTGCTTTTTCCACCAGAAAAAATGGCGGTTTCCGAACAAGGTCTGCACATTGGGCGCAGGGATGAGCGATTCGTGCAGGGGGCTCAGAGATGCGACATCAAGGACCACCCCGATGTGGAATTGAGTTCGAAGCTGGAGAACCACTTTCCGGATGTCTTCGGCCACCTCACGGATCTGAGGTTCGATGGATTCATAACCGGTCATCCCCGGGAGGCCAGGGACGGCAGTCGCTGCAACGGAGCGCTGTTCCAGGCTCGCCTGGCGGTTTTGCAGCTCTGCCTTGGCCCGAAGATAGGCTTCATCGGCCTGTTTCCTGGCAACGGCCTGAAGGTTTCGTTGCTCCTTTTGATACCTCGCATTCAGGTTCGTCAGTTCCCTCTTGAGTTCGGCCAACTGGGTGTCGAGTTGTTGCAGGCCGGCCACCCCATTGGAAACGGGGGCGGAGGAGGTATCACGAAACCGTCCGGTCCTCGGATCGAATTGCTGCATGAGCGGGTGAGACAACAGGAGCAGCCGGGAATCGAACCAGGCAACTTCCTGGTTCCCGGGCCGTTGTGAATAGCAGGCAACCGTCAAAATGCAGAAAAATCCGGCCAGGAGCAGGCGGGAACCCGGGGACCTCCATGCGGCGAAGAACCACTGCCGCCGAGACCAGACGTCCCTGTTGCCGGTTGGAAACAAGCCACCGAACATGTTGTTCATGTCAACGAACGCACCTCTTCAAATGGGATGGAAACGAGCCGAACCTGAGTCAATTTCCAGCTTCCGTTTCGAGGGGGAGCGAGGAGGAGGGGTTGGACTGAAGAACGAGAGGAAGACCGGGAGAAAAGAGCCTGCCTGGGAGGGCGCTACAGGAAGCCGCGGAAACCCTGCTTATTGCTTCGCAAAAATTAAACGTCATCGGTTGCTGGTCACGTTTTTCAAGATACGTTTGATAGCAGCCTCCGGGGCCAATCCAGGTGTCCAGCAGGAGGAGGGGGGAAACATTTTTTTCGGACAGTGAAACCAATTTGCCAGACCGGTCCGTGGTCTTCAAGACCAGGCGGGTGTTCGCCTGCTGGACCTCCCGGAGCAACACCCACCGTGAAAAAATCAGATCGAGGAAATTGAAAGACTCTTCGTCATCCCGAAGAATTTCAACCGTGGCAAAAAGGGTTTCAGGCCACTCAGGATGACTTGCTACGATGTCGAGGATATCCCCGGTTTCCCAAGCCCCATCCAGGGATGGGATGGACGACGGGCTGTGCCATGTGCCATGAAGGGCCTTCCCGAGACGGGCCAAGGTTCCTGAGGCGAGGTGCCCCTTTGAAGATGCCCGGGAATCTTTCACCGAGACGATCCGCAGGGTCGGGAGAGCACTTGTTTCGCTTCCCAGGCTGGGCTGAAGGTCTTTCCGCCAGGAAAAAATGGCATTCATCAATCCGAAATAGCCCTCGGCCGGGGCGGCTTCGACGTGCCTGATCATCGACCATTGATGGGGAAGATTGAAGCAGGAAAAAGCCGCAGGGGAGGGGATCAAAGCTGCCACCACTCCTGCCCAGAGGAGGATCATTGGGGGTGTTTCGGAGTAAAAATTTCATGAATGCCCCCGTCCTGCTTTCCTTAATTCCAGG
>MNYA01000153.1 GCA_001872985.1 bacterium CG2_30_54_10
GAGACTGTAGCAAATTGGCAGACGAATTGGTTGTTATGTCATTGCGAGGAGCGGAGCGACGAAGCAATCTCCTGGTAAGAAGAAGATTGCTTCGCTTCGCTCGCAATGACAGTGTTTGACAAAAAGTCTGTCTGTAAAGTTGCTACAGTGTCTGAATTTAGTGAAGTTTGGCAGTCACGGGTTCAGCTCATGAGCTCCTCGTAGAGAACCCCGTTGATTTTGTTTTCGAGAACGCATGACGGACTGTAATTCTCGCAGCGCAGGTAGAATTCGGCTGTTTCGAAAAGCGCATCCTGGGGCCACAACCCAATGATCTCGGATCCGACAATCGGAACGCCGTATCTATCAGCCTCAGCCTTGATCAATTCGAAAACCCTGAACAGCGGAGACTTTTTGTAGTTAACCATGTTCATGGATATTTGTACAATCTTTCTCTCCTTGAGTTCAACCCCCATCGCCTTAACGAACTGTAGACCCCCGGAACTTCCACGCACATTTCTGGCGATCGCGTCGGCGATCTTGATGTCGGAGGTTCCAATGTTGACGTTGAATGCCACGAGCGGCATCCTTGCCCCGACCACCGAAGCCCCGGCACTCTCATGAGGAGCGCATTCCCCAAAGTCGGGCTTCCAGTCAGGATCGGTCATTTTGGCAGGAAGGCTTTCGAACTCGCCCTTTCGGATCTTGGCCAGGTTCTTCCTGTCGGAGTTTGGCTGACTTTCCTCGTAAAGATATACGGGAATTTTAAACTCACTCCAGATCATCGAAGCCACGTCCTTGCTGAAGGCGATGCAGTCATCCATCGTGCAATCCCGGATCGGGACGAAAGGAACGACGTCAACCGCTCCCATCCGCGGATGCTCGCCTTTATGCGTACGAAGATCGATCTTCTCGATCGCCCGTTTGTACAACTCACGAATTGCAGACTTCAAAGACCGGCGGTTTCCGATGAAAGTGATGACGGTCCGGTTGTGATCGACATCTGAGGAAAAATCCAGCAGGAAGCACCCCGGCGTTTCCCGGATTGCATCCACGATGTATTCGACGACCGGCTGTCTCTGACCCTCACTGATGTTGATGATACAATCGATGATTTCCATTTGAGCTTCCTTCCTGAATTTGCTTCCTGAATTTGCTTCCTGATTTTACTCGAGCATAGGCATGTCGATGCCGTTTTTACGCGCGGTCTCGATGGCAAGTTCGTAACCGGCATCAGCATGCCGGACCACGCCGGATCCGGGATCGCTTGTCAGAACACGGCGAATCCGGCGCTCGGCCTCCGGGGTTCCGTCAGCAACGATGACCATTCCCGCGTGGATCGAGTTCCCCATTCCGACTCCGCCGCCGTGGTGAACGCTGACCCAGGTCGCGCCGTTCACGGAGTTTATCAGAGCATTTAAAATAGGCCAATCGGCGATCGTGTCCGATCCGTCCTTCATTCCCTCAGTTTCGCGGAAGGGAGAAGCGACCGAACCCGCATCGAGGTGATCCCGGCCGATGACGATGGGGGCTTTGACCTTTCCCGATTTCACCAGATCGTTGAACAACACCCCCGCCTTTTCGCGCTCGCCATAACCCAGCCAGCAAATCCGTGCGGGAAGACCCTGGAAGCGAACCAGCCGGGAAGCTTTTTCGATCCAGCGATGAAGCGGGGCATTGTCAGGGAACAGCCGGGTGATCTCGCGGTCGGTAACCCTGATGTCTTCAGGGTCTCCCGAGAGCGCGACCCAGCGGAAGGGGCCTTTCCCCTCGCAGAAAAGGGGCCGGATATACGCCGGAACAAAGCCGGGGAAGTCGAAAGCCCGCTTGAGACCGCGATCGAACGCAACGGTGCGGATGTTGTTTCCATAATCGAAGGTGATCGCCCCGTTATCCATGAACGCAAGCATCGCTTCCACGTGGGTTCGCATCGAATCCTTGGCGCGTTCCTGGTAGGCGTGGGGGTCGTCAATGCGGAGCCGGAGAGCCTCTTCGAGGGGCAATCCTGCCGGAATGTAGCCGTTGAGGGGGTCGTGGGCGGAAGTCTGGTCGGTGACCACGTCAGGCTTGAAACCCATTTTGAACATCTTGGGAAGCAGGTCGGCGCAGTTTCCCAGAAGGCCGATCGACAGAGGTTTTCTGGCCATTTTGGCCTCTTCTGCTTTTTCGATGGCTTCCTCGACTGATTCGCACATCAGATCGCAGTATTTGTGTTCGATGCGCCGCTTGATGCGGGCCGGGTCAACCTCGATCGCAATGCAGACCCCATCGTTCATGGTAACGGCCAAAGGCTGGGCGCCGCCCATTCCGCCAAGGCCGCCGGTCAGCGTGATGGTACCGGCGAGAGAGCCCTTGAAATGCTGGTTTCCGACCGCCGAAAGGGTTTCGAATGTGCCTTGCAGAATTCCCTGGGTTCCGATGTAGATCCAGGAACCTGCCGTCATCTGCCCGTACATGATCAAGCCCTTGCGATCGAGTTCGTGGAAGTGGTCCCAGTTCGCCCAGCGAGGAACGATCATGGAGTTGACAAGCAGAACGCGTGGCGCATCGGGGTGGCTCTTGAAAACTCCGACAGGTTTCCCGGATTGTACAAGCAATGTTTCGTCGTTTTCGAGACGCTTCAAGGTTGAGAGGATCTTATCGAAGCATTCCCAGTTGCGTGCGGCTTTTCCGATTCCGCCGTAAACCACCAGTTCATTGGGATTCTCGGCAACGTCAGGATCCAGGTTGTGCTGGATCATCCGGTAGGCTGCCTCCTGTAACCAGCCTTTGCAGGACAACCGCGTTCCGGTGGGTGGATGGACGATTCTACTTGATGCGGACGAACTTGCTGACATGTTTTACGAGTTCTCCTTTGGAAAGGATTTCCTTGGCGGATTCGAGGTCGGGGGAAAGAATTCGATCTTCCGTGAGGGCCGGAATATACCGGCGCAGAAGTTCCCAGGCAGCTTTGGTGCCCCGCCCGGGTTGGAGGGGTTGCAGGGATTCACAGGCCTGAGCCGCGCAGACCCACTCGATGGCCAGAACCTGAGCCGTGTGTTGCAGGATTCGCGCGGCTTTGCGGGCGGCGATGGTTCCCATGCTCACGTGGTCTTCCTGGTAAGCGGAGGTGGGAATCGAATCGACGGAAGCCGGATGCGCCAGTATTTTGTTCTCGCTCACCAACGATGCGGCGGTATATTGGACGATCATCAGCCCGGAATTGACACCGGGCTCAGGGGTAAGAAACGGGCTCAATCCGCTGACCAGCGGGTTCAGCAATCGATCGATGCGTCGTTCGCTGATGCTTGCGAACTCGGCCAGGGCGATTCCAAGATAATCGCCAACCAAGGCCATCGGCTGGCCATGGAAGTGACCGCCTGAAATGATTCGGTTTTCCGATAGCAGGATCGGGTTGTCGGTAACCGAGTTCATCTCGATCAGCACCTGTTCCTCAATGTGGCGCAGGGCTTCGCGGCTTGCCCCGTGAACCTGTGGAATGCAGCGAAGGCTGTAGGCATCCTGGACTTTTCCGCAATCGATGTGGCTTTCCCTTATTTGACTACCGGAGAGGCATGCCAGGACGTTTTCTCCGACCTGCATGATTCCTTTGTAGGGGCGCAAGGCGAGGAAGTCCGGGGCGAACGGGGCTGTTGACCCCTTCAGCACTTCAAGGGAAAATGCCGCGATGATATCGGCAGCCTTTGCCAGATCGAGCGCCCGCTCCACGGCAAGGCCCAGCACTCCGGTCATGACCGAGGTGCCGTTAATAAGCGCCAGACCTTCCTTGGCTTCGAGCGCCAAAGGCTTAAGCCCAGCCTTTTTGAGGCATGGCCCGGCGGGAATGCGGTTTCCATCTGGGTCGAGAACTTCCCCTTCACCGATGAGCACCAGCATGATGTGCGCCAGAGGGGCCAGGTCTCCGGAGGCGCCGACCGACCCCTGCTGTGGAACACGTGGAATGATGTCGTTGGAAAGCAGGTCCGAGAGCCCATCAATGACCACCGGCCGAACGCCGCTCACACCGTGAAGCAGCGAGTTCAACCTGATGGCGATCATTGCCCGAACCTCGGGGCGGGTGAAAGGTTCGCCCACGCCTGTTGCGTGACTGCGGATGAGGTTGGTCTGCAATCGCCGAAGATCCTTCTTTCCGATTCGGGTGTTGCAGAGATGGCCAAACCCGGTGGTGATGCCGTAAACGACCCGGTCTTCGGAAATCAGCCGGTCAACGATCTTTCTGGATACCTGTACCTTGGCCATGGCATTCGCGGAAACCGTGACCGATTCGCCATCCGCGATTCGTTTCAGGGAAGTGAGGTCGAGAGAACTTCCGTCAAGTTCGATCATTTTTGTCCTCCAAGGAAGGTCGCTCCGGTATCGGCTCAACAATTTGAGAAGTCAGCGTCACTCGCTCCGCATGTCGCGCGGCGCCGATCGCCCCAAGCAAATGCCCTTCAGAATGCGTGTTGAAGCGGATTCCTAGAATTTTACCGAGTTCCTCGGCGAGACACTCGTTGGCGCCGCCGCCCACCAGAAAGGCCGGTTCGCGAAACCCGATCCGCCGCAGCATTCCAGCCAGACGCTCGGCGACGGCACGGAATACTCCGCGGGCGAGAAGTCCCGGTGCGACTCCTTCAGCAAGCCTTCCGACGATCTCGGACTCGGCAAAAACCGCGCAGGTGCTGGAAATTGGAACCGCATCAGCCGATTGAATGGCCAGTTGAGCCAGTTCTCCGAATTCCACGCCAAGGGTAGTCGCCAGAAGCTCGAAGAACTTCCCTGTGCCGGCCGCGCAGCGGTCGTTCATCTCGAAATTATCAACTAACCCGCCCGGGGCCAGGATCATGGCTTTGGCATCCTGCCCACCGATATCGACAAGAGTTTTCACACCCTGCCCAAGAACGCCGGAACCAAGGCCGAAGGCCCTGATCTCGGTTATCGCAATGCCTCCGAGCTTGGCCGCCGCAACATGCCTGGAATAGCCAGTGACGCACAGCGGAATGGAGTTTCGCCCGATTTGGGGCCGGCGTTCGTCGACCCAGCGTATTATCGACTTTCGGTCGAAAGCCCATGCTTGAAAAACCTCATGGTCCACAACCTGGCCATTGTTGATGGAAACAACTTTTGACCGGCGGGAACCAAGGTCAAGCCCGATCGCGCTGCTTACGCCGGTCGCGCTGCTTACGCCGGTCGCGCTGCTTACGCCGATTGCGCTACTTACGCCGGTCGCGCTGCTTACGCCGGTCGCGCCATTCGGGCCATTCGGGCCGAACGCATCGATCGCCCCGATCACGGAATATCCTCCCGGCATCCGCATCGAATAGCCCGCGCCTTGCAGGTTCGTTCGCAAACCTCGCAACCGCGACAGTTGTCAGGGTCCGCGACCGTGACCGAGCCATCGGGTAAAACCCGGAAAACATCGGCGGGGCAGATCTTGGGACAAAAGCCGCAATGGGTGCAGTTCGCGGAATCAAGAGCGACGATGAACCGCGGAGTCCAGGGCCTTCTGCCCCGGGTCTGATTGCGAACGGGAGCTTTTCCCATGGCCCCGATTATACCACACAACTTCTTTGAAAGCCCCGGTCCAGGGGTGGTATCAATCCCATTTGTTTTGCGCGTATCAAGCATTGTAGTCGCGGGCTTTAGCTCGCGCAGGCTAAAGCCTGCGACTACGAACGAATTAA
>MNYA01000167.1:0-5565 GCA_001872985.1 bacterium CG2_30_54_10
GGAAAAGTAACTGCCAGGCCGCGACTACTCTTCGTCAGGATGCGAGGAATTGTTTAACTAAAACTTACAACCCTGAAACTCTTACTTCAGCAGTTTGGAAATGTTGAAGAGGGGAAGGAACATCGATAAGGCGATCGTGAGAACTATCCCGCCCATGATGACCGTCATAATCGGCTCGATAGCCGCCAGGATGGCGTTAATGGTCTCCTGGGTCTCGGCGTCGAAATATTCGCCGACCTTGTTGAGCATCATGTCGACTTTGCCGGTGGTTTCCCCGACGTGGATCATAAGGGTGACCATCGCCGGAAAAAGAAATTTGTTCGTTTGCATGGGGGCGGTGAAGCTTCCGCCGCGCTCGACGCTGGTGTGGATCTCATTTATGACATCACGAACGTAATCGTTGGGAATGGTTTCACCAGTGATTTTCAGAGCTCGCAGCGCCGGAACTCCGCCTTTGACCAGAGCCCCGAGGGTGTGGGCGAATCTGGCGATGTAAACCTTTCGAAACAATTTTCCGAACAGTGGGACGCGAAGCTGGATCCAGGAGTAGACCCGCCAGCCATAGCGGGTTCTAAGGAACATCCAGATGAGAAAGATGCTCAGGGCGATCAGCCCGAGCAGTGTCGACCATCGATAGAGCAGGAAGTCGGAAATTGTCATTACAATCTTGGTCGGCAACGGAAGCAGGTTCTCCTTGCCCTTGAACAACTGCATGAAGGTCGGAAAGACGTAGGTCAAAAGACCGACGATGACCCCGATCGCAACCAGCACGACGATGACGGGAAGCACCATAGCCCCGCGGATGCGGCTTTTGGTCTTTTCCTGATTTTCGGTGTAAGCGGCATATCTGAGAAGGATCTGATCGAGCATGCCGCCCTCCTCGCCGGCTTTGACGAGGTTGGTGAAGAGCGGGGGAAAAATTGCCGAATGACCTTTCAGTGATTCAGAAAAAGATTTCCCGCTGGCAATCTGAGAGTTGATGTCGGTCAGAACCGATTTCAGAGTCGGGTTGTCAGCCTGCTCCGCAAGGGAGGCCAGGCTTGCGCGAAGAGAGCATCCGGCGTCGATCAGCGTGGCGAGGTTGACGTATAAATACTTCAGGTCGTAGGCGGAGACCCAGTTGAAAAACTTGCCTAGATCGAAGCTGAGGGAAAGGGCGGTCTTCGGGCTAATCGAGGTCACGGAGATTCCGGCGGTGGAGAGCCTGTTTACGGCTTCGGCTTGGCTATCCCCGGGCTCGTCACCGGATACGAATTTCCCCGATCCGTCAATGCCGTTATAGGTGTAAACCGGCATTCGGGTCAGATCTCCTCGCTCTTGGTGACCCGGAGAAGCTCTTGTACCGTCGTGATTCCATGGTGAGCCTTATAGATGCCGCATTTCCGTAGGGGGACCATTCCGTGTTCTATTGCGGCTTTTCGGATCTCGGACGAGGTGGCTTTCCCCGTGATCATTCTGCGAATGGCATCGTCGAGGGTCATCATCTCGTGGATTGCCGTTCGGCCCCTGTACCCGCTCGAACCGCAGCTGTTGCAGCCCTTGCCTCTGAAAAACTCAAGCTTTTCAGTGATTCCGAGTTGAGCCATCTGAAGGTCGGCGAGGTCTTCCGGGGGGGGGACGTCGCTTTGCTTGCATTTGGGGCAGATGCGGCGAACAAGGCGCTGAGCGACCGCCGCGAGGAGGGTCGAGGCGATAAGATACGGCTCGACCTGAAGGTCGATGAGACGCCCGATGGTCGAGGGGGCATCGTTCGTATGAAGGGTGGACAGAACAAGGTGACCCGTCATGGCCGCCTCGGTGGCAATCTGGGCGGTTTCGTGGTCGCGGATCTCGCCCACCATGATAACATTCGGATCTTGGCGCATGAGGGCTCGCAGAGTTCTTTCGAAGGTGAGGCCGATATCGGATTTCACTTGGACCTGGTTGATGCCCTTGACCTGCATTTCGACCGGATCTTCAGCGGTGCTGATGTTGATTTTGGGGGAGATGATGAAGTTGATCGCCGCATACAGGGTGGAGGTTTTCCCGCTTCCGGTGGGGCCGTTCAGAAGAAGGATTCCGTTGGGTTGTTTGACGGCATTTTCGAACTTTTGGAGCATCTCATTTTCGAAGCCGACATCACGCAGGGTAAGGTTCAGAGCGCTTTTGTCGAGAACGCGGATGACTATCTTCTCGCCCCAGACGACCGGCATGCAACTGACACGCAGATCGACGTTCTTGTCGGTGAGCTTTGCCCGTATTCGCCCGTCCTGCGGGAGGCGCTTTTCGGAGATATCCATCTCGGCCATGATCTTGACGCGGGAGGTAATCTCACTCTGGTTTGCTTTTGGAACCTTGAGCAGCTCCGCGAGAACGCCGTCGACGCGGAACCTGACCCTAAGGTGGTCTTCTTCGGGTTCGAGGTGTATGTCGGAGGCTTTCTCGCTGATCGCCTGACGTATGAGCTGGCTGACGAAGTTGACCACGGCCGCCTCATCGGTTGCCATGAGGTCGAATGCCGACACTTCGCCCTGCGCCTTTGGTGCGCCGGATTCAGATTCTTTCCTGATAGTTTTGAGTGCCGAGGAAACATCTTCGGCTCCGTAATATTTACGTATCGCGGAAACGATATGCGATTCAGGGGCAATCGCCTCTTCGACCTCAAGATTCGTTTGGTAGCGGATTTCATCGACGATGAACGCATCGAGAGGATCAGCCATTGCAACCGTGAGGTTTCTTCCTTTTTTTGCGACCGGCATCAGTGTGTGGCTTCTGACGATTGTCTCAGGGATCAGCTTGAGGAGTTCGGGAGAGATGACGGCCTCATCCATCTGGATGAATGGAATCCCTAACTGGCCAGCGAGGGCCTGGGCGATCTGTTCGTCGGTGCAGAATTTGAGCTCGGTCAGAACCTTGCCAAGGCGTTTTCCAAGCTCTTTTTGTTTGCTGAGGGCTTGGCCGAGCTGCTCCTTGGAAATCAGGCCGGAGTCGATAAGCGCATCACCAAGGCGTTTGCGGATCATTCTGGGGATGAATCATCATCTTCCCAGTGCCAGTAGTAATGGCGGGCAAGATGGAAGTTAGGGTTGATCTGGAGCGCTTTGCGGAATTCGGCCATCGATTTGTCCTTCAAGCCCTTTCGGCGGTAAGCCATTCCAAGTTTGAAATGGATGTCAGTGAAACCGGTGTTTGTGCGGAAGAACGACTCCATTTGGCGAATCGTCTCGTTGAGCAGCACCGGGTCATCGAAAAGGAGTTCGGGTTCGTAGGGGAAAGGGTTCTGCGATCGCACCAGGAAGGGGGGAAGAGCGATCAGCTTTTTCAGCGTGGCTATGGCCTCGGCAAGGTTGCCTTCTTTTTCGTATACCAGCGCGAGTATGTAAAGAGCGTCGCCGAACTGCTCGTTTAGCTGCAGGGTGTGCAGAAGACATTCTTTGGACTGGGCAATGCGTCCGGCCGCAAAATGGATTTTTCCAAGCCAGAAATATGTGTCGGGCCATTCGGGCTTTTGGATTTTGGCGGTTTCGAAGGCTGCGACGGCCGCTTCGATGTTTCCAAGAAGTTCATGGCAGCGTCCGACGGCCAGAAGCATGGAGGTGTCCCGTGGGTCGAGGCGGGCTGCTTCGATGAATGCAGCAAGAGCTTCAGGGTAAAGCCCCTTTTTGAAATACGCATTCCCGATGTCGCGACGATACTTGGTTTGTTCGGGGCTTGCGGCGATCAGTATCTTGCACCGCTCGATGACCTCATCGACCAGTTCCGGGCTGAAATAGGATATGAATTCGTCTGGCATTTCCCCCCCCTATTTGCTGGCATTCTAGTTAACAACCCGGCTTTTTGTCAACAACACAAAAAGGTATCTGTTTAATAATTCAGAGAAACTCAATGATTCCTGGCGCAAGAGATTTCTCCCTTCGGTCGAAATGACAGCATCGTTTGTCATTCCGAACGAATGTGAGGAATCTCGCTTTATTTTGAGAATCAACTAAATGCCCCTCCTAATTTGAGCAGATACACAAAAAAAACAATGACCCGTACAAAGGCGAACAAATGAAATTCCAACCGTTGAAACGGGTGTGACCTTCTCGCCATGTGGCGGCACAAAGTGGAAGCGGCTTCCAGCTGCTGTGCGGAGGCTGGAAGCCTCCGGCACGTTTTTGGGTTTTCCGGATGGCCTGAATTGGCCGCTGCCTTTGCATGCTTCAAAGGTCACACCCGTTGAAACCCTGATTAAATCACATGCCATTTTTCGAAAAACACGATTTGTCAACTTGCCTGCGTATCATTGAAAAAAAAGATTCACTGTCGCTGCTTTCTCAGGGGTCGACCCTGATGAGGCTGGAGATCCGATCTATCAGTTTGACGTCGAAAAGCCTTTTTCCATAAGGCTGGACTTTAGCGAGGTCATAAATGGTCTTGAAAGGCCGGGCTTCGATTATCGCCTTCGCACGTTTTTCGCCGATTCCGGGAAGATCTTTCAACTGCTCGATCGTAGCCGTGTTGATGTTGACCGCCAAGCGTTCACCAGTTGCCAACCGGCTGACTGATTCGGGGGCTGTCTCATTTACCTGAAGCAGGGCTGGTGATGCCCCTGTTCCCCCTGAATCCTGGCCTGCAGCTTTCAGCATTCCAAGCCAGTAATCGACGACGTTTTGGACTGCGGCCGTGTACTGCCGGTCGACCATATCTTTCAGGTCGAAAATTTTGTTTCCTGTGCGATATGCCTGCCCGATCGATTCGTAGAATGGTCTGGCCACTCTCGCCATTTTCTCGAGCCGGTCGAGAGGGTTTGTAACCGGGTTGTAGCACACATCACCGATTCTGATCTTTGAAAGTTGTCCCTGGACATCCTTCTCAAAGGCGGAGTGATATTCGCTTTCATACGGATCGGTGCGCGAGCCGGCCGTATGGAGCGGCTGATTGATATCGGCGATGTAGTGGCCGATCAGACCGAGTGTGTATGCGGCGTCGCCATCGGACTGACCGGATCGGAGCAGGCTTGTTCCCTCGTTGAAAAGGCTTTTGACGCGGTTTTCGCAGTCTCGGGTAATTTCGCCGATCTGGTAGACATGGCACATGAAATCCTTCAGGATCGTGTCAGGATCGGTTGATCCTTTGAGGATCCGTTCTTTGAACGGCCCGAACCGCTGGAAAAACGAAGCCGGCATTCGGTTCAAAGCATCGGAAACGATTTTCCGGTGCGTGTGATACGACCATGCGAACGCTGCCTGGGAAGCCGCAAACAGGGAAACCGCAAACAGGGCCAGGATCAGAATGGCCCGACGGCGGAAGGGAATGAGCTTTTTAATGAGCTTGTTCATGAGTTTCTCCTGTGACGACGTGCTCTTTGGTCATGATACTCGTCTTTCTACGGTCGGACAAGGTGGTATAATTCGGTAGTAGATAATTGGTGGTGGAAAAAATCTGACCCTACTAACGTTGGGTGTGACCTTTAATGTGGGGGCGACCGGCCGGTCGGCCCTACCGGGGTTAACCGCTGAAACAGGACATCGATCGATTTGAGCCCGCCCGAAAAAAACAAACCTGCACAATCAAACGTAGCTCCAGCCACAGTTCCCGGCCGCC
>MNYA01000167.1:5584-6167 GCA_001872985.1 bacterium CG2_30_54_10
GCCCGGCGGGCGAGGGGGGCGGTGGTGGCGGACCTTCGCAACTATCACCGCGGGTACCTGCCGGTGCGGCCAGCGAAGCGGATCTGGCGCAAGCGCAGGATCAGGGTCAGGGTCAGGGTCAGGCGCGAACTCAAGCGCCGACTCAGGCTCGGGATCAGGCGCAAACTCAGGCGCAAACTCAGACACAGACTCAGACTCAGGCTCAGGCTCAGGCCCAGACTCAGACTCAGGCCCAGACTCAGACTCAGGCCCAAGTCGTCGAACCGTCACCCTCGCCTCCGACTCTCGAGGATGACCTCGAACGGCTTGAAGCGATGAACTGGTTTCATGCTTCGATATTGAGGATCAGAAAAGGTCGCCATCCCGATCCGGAGATTGAGGCGTTGCTAAAGCGAAGGCTCGATTTCCCAAAAGATCGGTTTCTGGGCCCTTATCCGGTCAGGCTTCTGAATACGTTTTCATGGGTTCTGACCTCCTGTTCGATCGGCTGGGTCGCTCTATGGGCCTTAGGGAGTCTGGCCGGATTCAACGAGTTCGTCTGGGCGGTTTCAGGATTGATGACAACCCTTCTGGCAGTTCTCAT
>MNYA01000313.1 GCA_001872985.1 bacterium CG2_30_54_10
CCCCGCGGCCCTATTTCCCTAACTCTCTACCTACCTACCTACCTACCTACCTACCTACCTATCTATCTATCTATCTATCTACCTACCTACCTACCTACCTACCTATCTATCTATCTATCTACCTATCTCCCTCCCTCTGCCTGGAATAGAAAGGAAATTTTCCACAGATGCCCAATACGTCTGACCGGACTCGTTTCAGGTTTGCCTCATCGCCGGGAGCCGCCAGTACGCGATCGATGAGGCCGGCGATTTCCTTCATCTCAGAAACCCCCATGCCACGGGTAGTGACAGCCGGAGTGCCCAACCTGAGCCCTGATGTGACGAATGGAGACTGCGGATCGTTCGGGATCGTGTTCTTGTTGACGGTGATCCCCGCAAGATCGAGGGCTTTTTCCGCATCCTTGCCCGTGATGTTCCGGCTTCTCATATCGACCAGCATCAGGTGATTCTCGGTACCCCCTGAAACGAGCCGTAAACCCTTGTTTTGAAGAGCTTGTGCCAACGCCACGGCATTTTCGAGGATCTTTCTTTGATAGTCCTTGAAGCTTGGCAGGAGGGCTTCCTGGAAGGCAACGGCCTTCGCGGCGATGACATGCATCAAAGGACCACCCTGTATCCCGGGGAAAATCAACTTATCGAGCTGCTTGGCGTATTTTTCGCGGCACAAGATCAAACCACCGCGCGGCCCACGCAAGGTCTTGTGGGTCGTCGATGTAACGAAATCCGCGTATGGAACTGGGCTGGGATGAAGACCGGCCGCGATAAGGCCGGCAATATGGGCCATATCGACGACCAAGATGGCCCCCACCTTGTCGCATATATGCCGAAACCTTGGAAAATCGAGGATACGCGGGTAGGCTGAGGCCCCAGCCATAATAAGTTTCGGCTTGTGTTCGACGGCAAGCTTTTCGAGGGCATCGTAATCGATGGTCTCGGTTTTTTCACCGACACCATAAGGAACTACTTTGTACAAGATTCCGCTGAAGTTTACCGGGCTGCCGTGGGTCAGGTGGCCACCATTCTGGAGGTTCATTCCAAGGAAAGTGTCGCCGGTTTTCATAACGGACATGTAAACGGCCATGTTTGCCTGACTTCCGGAATGGGGCTGGACATTGGCATGGTCGGCGCCGAATAATTTCTTGACCCGGTCACGGGCAAGGTTCTCGGCCTTATCGACAACTTCGCAGCCTCCGTAATAACGTTTGCCGGGATAGCCTTCAGCGTATTTATTGGTCAACACGGAACCGAGGGCCTCGAGAACCGCTTCCGAAACGAAGTTTTCAGAGGCGATCAGTTCGAGCTGGTTCATCTGGCGGTCGCACTCGCGCCCGATGACCTCGAAAATTTCCGGGTCGGTCTGCTTTAAGGTGTTCATTTTTCGGCCTTTTTCCTTTTGTAGAAGGGTGTGGGAATCACAGTTGCAGGATACATCTTCCCCCGGATCTCAACGTCAAAGGTGCTTCCCGGCTTCATAAACGAGGGCGGAACGTACCCAAGGCCGATGTTTTTTAGAAGGGTAGGGGACATGGTTCCGGATGTCACATCGCCGACCTTCTTGCCTTTGAAAAAGATAGCGTAGCCATGGCGCGGAGCGGGGCCTCTTCCCATTTCAAAGCCAACAAGTTTTTTTGCGGTTCCTTTTTCCGTCTGCTTTTGAAGCACGTCAAAGCCATTGAAAGAACCTTTCCCGAACTTGACGGTCCAGTCGAGGTTTGCTTCGATCGGGGTCGTTGAATCGTTGATGTCATTGCCATAAAGCATTAGGCGGGATTCCAGACGAAGCGTGTCGCGAGCCCCAAGGCCGATCGGGGTCAGACCGAAGTTCTTTCCTTCCGCCATCAGTGCGTTCCACAACAATTCAGCCTTTTCAGGTGGAAAATACAGTTCAAAACCGTCTTCCCCAGTATACCCGGTGCGGCTGATGATGCATGAAACACCATCGACAAGCCCGGTGGTGAACCAATAATACTTGATCGCCTTCAGGTTCTGATGCGTGAGCTTCTGCAAAATCTCCTGCGCAAACGGGCCTTGAATGGCAAGCAGTGCCGTTGTGGAAGATCGATCCTCGAACTCGTGATTCCCCAATAATTGGGACTTGATCCAATCGAAGTCTTTTTTTATGTTGGCGGCATTGACCACCAAAAAGAACTTTTCGCGGTTCCAGCGATAGACCAGAAGATCGTCGACAATAGTTCCATTGGGCCGACACATAGGTGAATAAGCAATCTGGCGGTCCGAAATTGCTTCCATGTCCTGAGTTACCACCTTCTGAACGTTCTTCATCGCGTCGGGGCCCGTCAACCAGAACTCACCCATGTGGAACAGATCGAATAACCCGGCTTTCATGCGGACAGCTTTGTGTTCATCGATGATTCCAGAATACTGGACCGGCATGTACCAACCCGAAAATTCGATCATTCGGGCTCCCAATTTTTCGTGGGTTGCTGATAAAGGCGTTTTGTTCATTCTTCTCTCCTTGGCCGTGATAAATAAACGATCTGAACTATATTCTTTACATTAATGCGGATCGACAAAAAAATACAATTTCCTAAAAGGTCAATTTCAAGAGGTCAATTCGTATCCGCTCAAAAAGGAGGGGAATTAGCTGATTCTCAACATAAAGCGAGATTCCTCACATTCGTTCGGAATGACAAACGATGCCGTCATTTCGACCGCAGGAAGAAATCTCTTGCACCGGGAATCATTGAGCTTCCCCGAATTATTGAGTAGATACGTCAATTCATTGAGGTGATTCATTTTTCGCAACAATCTGATTCCAGGCTTTGAGGGTGTTTTGTAGGAGCATGGCTATGGTCATCGGCCCGACACCGCCCGGAACCGGAGTTATCCAACCCGCCCGCTCCCGGGCCAAAAGGAACTCGACATCCCCGACCAAGCGGTTGTGACCGGGCTTCGCGGGATTCGGAACCGAACTGATGCCGACATCGATTACGACGGCGCTTTCTTTGATCCAGTTGCCCTTCACGAACTCGGGCTTTCCGATTGCGGCCACCAGAATATCCGCGGAACGCACTTCATCGGCAAGATTCAGGGTCTGGGAATGGGCCATCGTCACGGTTGCATTTTCCTTCAAAAGAAGCATTGATGTGGGCTTCCCGACTATGTTACTGCGGCCCAGCACCAGGGCTTTCTTCCCTTTGATTGGAATGTTGTACCGCTTCAAAATTTCGATGCATCCGACTGCTGTACAAGGTGCCAGGCCGTCTTCCCCGAGGGTCAACTTTCCGACGTTAACCGGATGAAAGCCATCTACATCTTTTAGCGGATCGATCGCCTGCATGACCCTCGCGGAGTCAATCTTCGCTGGAAGCGGAAGCTGAACGAGAATCCCGTGGATTTTCGGATCGGAATTCAGCCGGGCGATCAACCCGAGAAGCTCGCTTTCGGCGACCGTTTCAGGCAATCTTTCCAACAAAGAAAAAAAACCTGCTTTTTCGCATGCCCGTTGCTTTGCGCCAACATAGGCGGCCGAAGCAGGGTTATCGCCGGCAAGTATAACCGCCAAGCCTGGTGCAGGCTTCCCGGATGCCCGAATACGATCGAGTTTGCCTTTGATTTCCTCGATGATGGTTTTGGACAAAGCCGCCCCATCAAGGATATTCCCTCGAATTGACCTTTCTTGCACAATGTGGCTCATGGCACGGGAGTATACATCTGAA
The DNA here is from genome assembly GCA_001872985.1 of bacterium CG2_30_54_10. Lineage (GTDB taxonomy): Bacteria > Muiribacteriota > Ozemobacteria > Ozemobacterales > Ozemobacteraceae > CG2-30-54-10. The sequence continues at coordinate 3,681 of MNYA01000313.1, forward strand.
CCAATCGGAAGGCAAGACCAAGGGAACTTTTCAGAAAGAGGGGGCACGCGCTCCCTCTTTTTGTGAAGCTACGATTCTTTGGCAGTTGCGCTCATCCCAATAAAGTTCTCATGTGCTTTTCGATGCTCGGAAAGTCAGGTGCAACAGGGGAGGGGAGCCGGCAAACCGATATGGCCGATTCGATGTCCTTCAGGCCGTTCCCGGTGATGAGGATGACGACAGTTTCCCCCTTCTTTATTGCACCTTCAGCCAGCTGCTTGCAAAAGCCTGCGAATGACGTCACACCGGCCGGCTCACCAAAAACCCCCGTCTGCCTTGGCATTGTTACAAGACCTTGTTTGATTGCATCGTCGGTAACGGAAATGCAATCACCTTTGGTCTCCTTAAGCGCCCGCATTGCCTTTAGCCGATTTCTGGGAATTCCGACAGCGATGGAGTCGGCAATGGTATTACCATTCTGTGGAGTGAATACGCCGGTTCGCATTGCAACCTCGACCGGATTGCATCCTGCCGCTTGAACGGCGATGATTCTAGGAAGACGATCGATCAGACCGAGTTGCAGCAGATCGAAAAAACCTTTGTAAATTCCCGAAGTAATACACCCATCCCCGATGGAAACGTAAACTCGGTCAGGAACCTGGAACTCGTTCTGTTCCCAGATTTCGTAGGCGACGGTTTTTTTCCCTTCGACGCAATAGGGATTATAAGCGCAGTTCCGATTGTAGAAATTGTATTTTTTGCTTACCTCGACCGAAATCTCAAACGCACGATCGTAACTGTCATCTACTACAATCGTATTGGCTCCGTAAACGAGAAGTTGGGCTATTTTAGCCTTCGGAGCGCGTTTGGGAACAAAAATGAAGGTTTTCATCCCGATCGATGCGGAAAATCCAGCCAATGAGCTGGCCGCATTCCCCGTGGACGCGGCACAAATAGCAGTGGCCCCAGCCTCAACCGCCTTGGCAACGGCAACTGCGGAGGCGCGATCCTTGAGGGAGGCGGTGGGATTTCTTCCGTCATCTTTTAAAAGAACATTGATCCCATGTTCTCTCCCATAGGATGAAAGTTTATACATGGGGGTCCAACCAACCTGGAGGGGGGAGACCTTGGTATCATCCATGAGGGGAAGTAGTGGGCGATATCGCCACATCGAGGGGTCCCGGTCATCTTCGAGACCTTTTCTGGTAAACCGGATCTTCTTGTAGTCATAGATAATGTCGAGGATCCCGTCGATCCCGCAGGAATCGCAAACATACCGATCGGGGGCCGGGGGAAATTCCTTCCCGCACTTCATGCACTTCATGCACATCATGCCCTTCATGCCCTTCATGCCCTTCATGGATTTCATGGTATTCATGTCAACAATTGCCATTCTGCCCTCCTGGTTTACATAATATCTGTGGTCAGGACTCTAGTCGAGCCGGTGGCCGAAACATTTTTTCCCAGTACCCGGCCGTTGTATCCGCTCAAAAAGAAGGGTTATCAGCTGATTTTCAGCATAAACCGGGATTCCTCACATTCGTTTGGAATGACAAACGATGCTGTCATTTCGACCGAAGGGAGAAATCTGGTGGTGTCCCACGCTAACTGATACCGAATTTTGCGAATGAGAGACAATTTTTGGCTCTTGAAGTTAATGTAGCCCACCACCCCCACGAAAGAAATCAGTGGAAAAAAGAGGCATGTTCTTGAGCAGGTTATCAAATCTGGGGTCATTTTAAAATCCCTCAGATAATTTCCCAAAAAACAGAAAGGAGAACCGGCAATTCATTCCAAAGCACAGCCGATGGGCCACTTAACTGCGAGATTCAGGTACGGAAGCCTTTTCTGGGATCAGGAGGTCTGAAGTTAATGTAGCCCACCACCCATTAATGCGTACCGTTGATTTTTTTCAAATGCTCACCGAAGGACATCTTGCGAG
>MNYA01000244.1 GCA_001872985.1 bacterium CG2_30_54_10
CAAGAACGTTGCCGCAACCTCTCTCAACCGCTTCACATCGAGCCTGTAATCAACTCGATTCAGGGCTTCTTACGCCGATTACGGCTGCGAGACGGCTTGTCGGGACCCCTAGCGTGGAAACATCGATGGGGCGCTGGCTTTGCTGGCTGCATCGTGGTATGCATGCACCGAAGCGGGGGTTTCAGACAAAGTTTACGACAATTCGCACCGGAATAGAGCCGACCGGACAACCGAATCCCGCATCAGAAACGGACTGAAATAAAAAATGTGCCGTGGTTAGCGACACATTGAAAGGGAGTTAGGGATTTGGTTGTTGAAGTTGAACTTAACCTGAACTTCAACTTAACCTTCGACAGAATACGTTAAGGGGATTAGCCTTTTTTTGAATTATTATTTTGTCAAACTGTTTATTGGAAATGCTCAATAACACCGCTCATCATGACGATATGAGAAACTACCAACGCACAAGCCCCCAGCGGGAGGTCCACACGATGAAAACGGAAAACCTGATGACGATCCCAGAGCTGATGGAGTTCCTGAAGGTCAAACGCAACACGATCTATAACTTGCGCAAGCTAGGATTGCCGACAGTAAAGATCGGACGGTCGGTTCGTTTCAAGGCAGACAGCATTTTGGAATGGCTGAACGAGATGGAACATCGCAACCCGGAGTCAGTGAGCCCCGTCCTGAAAATGGAAAGTTCACATCTGCTCTGATTCGGCAAGGAGACAGTGCCTCAAACGATGGGACCGGGCAGTGAATTCTTCGGTTTGTTGCTTTTCTCAATGTTTTCCGGGGTCGGCCTGTCCAGAACCTTCTTCTCGCTTATCGAGTCGCTGGCCGAAGCCCCTGCGCAAAAGGGGCCTCGACCGCGGCGGTCGGGTGGTTGAGGTAGATCGGCCATTATTCCGCTGGTGTCTTATTGTCTATTGTTTCCCGTAGAACCTGCGGTAGTTCCACCAGCTTCCCATGACCTTCTTGTAATAATCTCTTGTTTCCGGCAAGGGAACCCGATCCAGCCGCTCAAGCACGGGAAGACCCGAGAAAGGCCCCTTCTCCACCTTCCGCTGAATGTTTCCCTGGCCGCCGTTGTATGAAGCGGCCGCCAGGAAAAGGTCGCCGTTAAACAGATCGCGCAGATAGGCAAGATACCAGCTTCCGAACATGATGTTGCGATCGGTGTTCCAAAGAGAGTCTTTCCGGAATGGGCCTTTGATGCCAAGCTTTTCGGCAATCCATTTTCCGGTCGAAGGCAGGATCTGCATCAAGCCGTGGGCATTGCTCCGCGAAAGGATTGTAGGGCTAAAGTGGCTCTCCTCACGCATGATGGACAAAATCCAGTATGGATCGATGCCATATTTTTTCGCTTCGGATTGTACTTTCGGCCAGTATGGCCGCGGGTAAAGGGCTTGCCAGGCCCATGATGGAAGCTTGCCCGATGAGTTTCCCGACTCCAGGGTTGCTTTCAGAAGGCGCTCCCCCAAAGCGGTTACGAGGAATTCATCGGAAACCGAGGCGGCGGCTTCCCAGGCAGCCCGGTAATTTGCAATCTCAGCCGGGCTCTTGTCGAGCAAAGAAAAGATTTCGTCCTTGGCGAACTTGGAGAATGGGCTTTTTAAGAGAACCCGCCAAACTGGAATCCGCTTCTTCAAGCTCGCCGAAACAGCGTTCCCTTTGCTTCCCGATACAGGCAGAGGTTTGGTGCGCCCGCTGGGATCCAGCCAATACAGGAAAAAAGAATGAGGGTAGAGGCGCTCCAGGATCTGTAGAACATCGCTGCCATCCTTAGTTTTCAGACCAAGGCAAATGGTCGCGTAGCCCAAAGCATCGTCGGCGCGGTAATTTCCAGGGAAGGTTCGCGCCATAAGCATGAGGAAAGGAACCGCCCTGGTTGTCTGCCCCGCATCGTAGCGTTTGAGACCCATTTCATACAGATGCGCCGGAAGAAGTGAAATTTCCTTGCTCTCGCTGCACAGTAGTTCTGCAGCCTTAACGCTGTCCTGATCGATGCCGGCTTCGAAAGCGGAACGCATCAACCTGTATCGGGCAGCCACGACATCCACCGGGCTCTGGTTGTAAATCAGAGCGAACCGGAACTCAGCCACCGCGAGCGAATGCCGTTGCGCGAAATGCAAGACGTCACCCTTTATCTGGTGCGCAAGCGCGCTCAAGCCCGGATCGATTCCGCGCATCGAAAGAAGGCGGTCGAGAACCCCGAGCGCGACAGCCTCCTGCTTCCTCTGGCGAAGAGATTCAGCCTGAACCAGCATGGAAACCGCCGGCCCATCCTGCCCAAGGAACGGCGCAATAGCGGGGGCCACACGTTCGGAGATTTCACCCAGGCCCTCGCGGCAAGCCCGCAAGAAAATCTCGAGCCACTCATTCCGTGAAAATCTGAAGCCTCTCGCTTCATCAAGGAGTTTTTTCAATACCGCCCTCGAATCATCTGCCTCCTGGTAGAAATAACTGTTTGAGCGATATTGGCGTAGCGAATCGAGAAGGAACTTTCCGCGGTCGGGAGTTCCCGCGGGAAACAGGTCAGCCAGTGCCTCCACCGCCCGGCCGCGCTGGTAGGCCGTCGGGAGGGCAACGGCAATGGGATACAATTTGGACATCGCACCGAAACCCTCTAGCCGGGCTGCCAAAAGAATGTATGGAAACCGCGCCGAGGTCGACAGCCAGGCGTTCGGAAAAACCTGGAACAACCGGCGATAGACAGGCAGGGCCTCCTGCTCCTTCCCTGATCGTCGCAAGCTCTCAGCTAAGAGATACAACCGGAGGTCTTCGAGCATCCCGGAGGCCGGAATTCTCTGAAGAATCGCGGAAAGCTCTACATAGCGGTTTTTCTCCCACAACGCTGACAGTTGGTTAAGCCTTCCCTCCATGGGTTGCGCTGCGATCCGTGTGGCGCCCGCCGCCACAAACATCAGCATCAGCATCAACCTCAGCACAAGCGCCGAACGAAGCGTAATTCGAGCGGAATCAGAATTTCTCATCAACGACCCTCCAGAGTTTGTTCGAGAGGTTGTACCGCAAACGGGTCACCAATGCAAGCACCCGTCTTTCGCTTCAATGCAAACGGGGATAGCATCTTCTCAATGGAGATGAGACCTTCCATCGCTTGCCCCGGGGCCTATGTTCTCGTTCTGACTTCTGAGCTCCGGCCTTTGCCACCGGTGCAGTCACGGTAATAATTGCATTCCAACGAATTTTCCTGTATATGTACCGTTTTGTAGACAATCGATACTATTCGGCTGATATTGCATGAGGAGAAAACCATGAAACTCTATACCCCAGACAAAATCCGGAACATCGGATTGGTGTCGCATGGCGGCGCCGGAAAAACCACTCTGGCCGAGGCAATGTTGTTCCACACTGGCGCCAACACCAGAATTGGCAAGGTTGACGATGGAACATCCGTGCTGAACTACGATCCCGAAGAGATCAAGCGGAAGGCCACTGTCGGGACCTCGCTTGCCGCACTTGAGTGGAAGGATCACAAGATCAACCTCCTTGACACACCCGGGTTCGACGATTTTATCGGAGAGGTCTGGAAGGTCATTCTAGCCATTGATACGGCCGTGGTTTTGATCAATGCCGCCTCCGGAATCGAAGTTGGAACCGAAAAAAACTGGAAGATCCTGAACGCCCACAATGTTCCGCGGGTCATTTTTCTCAGCAAGCTCGACAAGGAAAATCTAAACCCCAAGAAGATTCTGGAAGACCTTGCCAACTTCGACCGAAAGATCGTTCCGCTGCAGATCCCCTGGGGAACCGGGGCCAACCTCAGAGGCATCGTTGACCTGATCGAGATGAAGGCATTCGCTTATACCGATGAGACAGGCAAAAAGGTCGAAGAGAAGGAGATTCCTCCCGAATTGAAAGAAATGGCCGCAAAGCTTCATGAACAGATGAAAGAGTCCATCGTTGAATGCGACGACGACCTGATGACCAAGTTCCTTGATGGTAAAACGGTTTCAACTGAGGAACTAAAAGGCGCCCTGAAAAAGGGTCTGGCCGCAAATGCAATAAAACCGTTGTTGTGCGGTATGTCTCTCAAGAGCCTCGGGACCGACCGCCTTCTCGATTTCATCATCGGATGCGTTCCATCGCCTATCGAGCGCGGAGCCATCGAATGCTACGAGCCCGACAAACCCGAAACCAAAATCAAGGTCGCGCCCAAGGTCGATGGGCCGACAATGGCCTTTATTTTCAAGAAAATCAACGAACAGGCCGGCGACATGATTTTCGTTCGGGCGGCGAGCGGGAAGCTCGTCTCCGGAACCGAAATGCTCAACCCCAATCGCGACCAGACCGAGCGCATCGGAAACATCACCACGCTTCGAGGAAAGACGAAACTCGACCTCGAAGGCCTTGTCGCCGGCGACATCGGTGTGATTGTCAAACCTAAATACTCCCAACGTGGCGACACCCTCTGTGAAAAGGGCAGGGCCATGATTTTCGCGGTTCCCGAACTCCCTGCTCCCAAGCTCACCTACGCGGTCAACCCCCGCACCAAACAAGACCAGGAAAAAATGGGCACCGGCCTTCAGATGCTTTGCGCTGATGACGGTGTACTACGCTACGATTTCGACCCGGAACTCGGCCAGGGTCTTATTTCCGGCCTCGGTGACACCCACATTGATGTCGCCATCTCGAAATTGAAATCCCGCTGGAATGTCGACGTTGACATCGCCAAACCCCGGATACCCTACCGCGAAACCATCAAAGGAAAATCTCGCGTCCAAGGCAAACACAAAAAGCAGTCCGGCGGTCGCGGCCAGTATGGCGATGTCTGGATCGCCTTCGAGCCCCTTCCCGGCGGTGATTTCGAGTTCGTCGATGCTATCGTCGGAGGCGTTGTTCCCAAAAACTTCATCCCCGCCGTTGAAAAAGGCCTGCAGGAGGCCCGCAAACATGGTGTCATCGCAGGATTCCAAACTATCGGATTCAGGGCGAGCCTTGACTTCGGATCCTATCACGATGTCGATTCTTCCGAAATTGCGTTCAAACTAGCTGCCACCCAGGCTTTCAAAAAGGGCATCCCCGAAGCGAGGCCGGTACTGCTCGAACCGATCTTCGAGGTCCGCGTAATTGTTCCCGACTCCTTCATGGGAACGGTCATTGGCGATCTTAACTCCAGACGCGGGCGCATCCTTGGAATGGAGCCGACCGGCGACGGACAAGCCGTCAAAGCGAACGTTCCGCTGGCCGAAATGTACAAGTATTCGACCGACTTGAAGTCAATGACCCAATCACGGGCCGATTTCACGATGAAATTCGACCATTACGAGGAAGTTCCCGGCAATGTCACCGAAAGCATCGTCAAGGAATACGGTCGCAAAGAGTCAGGTGAGGAGGAGTAGATCGCATCATTGTTTGAAGATCTGCTCCGCCAAGAACAGCCTCGCGTATGTAACTTCTCAAAAAAGGGGGGCACGCGCCCCCCTTCGCCTCGCGAAGTGAATTCGCGAGGCTCATCCCCCGCGGTCGGGCGCTTTGCGCCCTC
>MNYA01000469.1 GCA_001872985.1 bacterium CG2_30_54_10
CACGCGCCCCCTCACAACACGCGAAGTGAATTGGCGTGCCTGACTCCCCGCAGTTGGGCCCTGTGCGCCCTCCGCTTCGCTCTCGCCGTCCTCCGCGATTACTGCGTAGATACGGCCGCTGAGCCTCGATTCTACAAACCAGGGGTCGGGCCGAGTCGCCCTGTCGAATCTCGATTGGCCGGGGTTCTCAACGCTTGATGCGGAAGGTACCCCAATCCGGGGAGAAAAGCCGGCAGGAACTTGTTCCATCGGCCTTTTCAGATTAAATCCGGTTTGACTTCGTTCTTTAAAGGGGCTATCCTGGTGCCAGGGATTTTTTGGCATGTTTCACCGTGGTTTTCAGATCTGTACACTGCTTGCTGAGGTCATTGATGCCCGGCTGACAGGTGATTCTGAATTTTTCTCGCTGTGAGGTCTGTGAATTGTGGTTTCTTCAGTTTTTTGTCGGCCAATTAGGGCTTTGGTCAGAGAGGGCACATGAAGATTCTGATCGTTGATGATGATCCTTCATTGCGGGAATTCCTATTAGAATCCATCCGAATGCAGGGTCACAAGGTGGTTTCCGCTTGCGACGGATGCGAAGGGTTGAAGATTTTTCAAGAGGAAGCCCCGGATCTCGTTTTTACCGATATCCGAATGCCGAAAATGGATGGATTCAAGTTCCTTACGGAGATCAGGAATCTCACAAAAGAAACTATCGTGATAATAGTTACCGGCTTGGGAAGCGATGAGTGCGTCCTTGAGGCAATGCGCCGAAGCGCAAATGACTTTCTGCGAAAACCCATTCATCATAACGTCCTTTTCCCGCTTCTGGCTAAATACTCCGGCATCGTTGAGACGCATTCCCGCTTTCTGGAAACGATCAACCTGTTCACCACCCGCAGCGCGGTGGTGAGTTTCGATAACCGGTTGGAAATGATTCCGCACGTTGTGCAGCGCCTTCTGATGGAAACTGGCGAGTCCATTCCCCGCGATCTCCGCCTTGGAATCAGGATAGGTCTGGTCGAACTCATGACGAATGCCATCGAGCACGGCAACCTTCAGATTACCTACGAGGAAAAGCTCGAGGCGATGCGCACCGATTTTGACGGAATCCAGAAACTGCATTCCCTGAGATTGAAAGATCCGAATCTGGCCGCTCGCCGGGTACAAGTAGAGTTCACCATGGACAAAGATTCCTGCACATGGACCATTTCCGACGAAGGGAATGGCTTCGACTGGAAAAACCTTCCCAATCCGCTTTCACCAGAAAATCTTGATAATCCGAACGGTCGAGGGATATTTCTCGCCCGTCTCCATATTGACGAGGTCGAGTTCCAGGGTAAAGGTAACAAAGTCAGGGTGATGAAAAAACTTCCCAAACCTCAGGCAAAATGAAGGTTTCCGAACCGCTTTTCCTCTCGATCGGAGGAATGAGCTGCGCCAACTGCGCACGCGGAATTGAAAAATCACTATCCCGGATTGAAGGAATTGAGTTCGTCCGTGTCTACCTGGCCGAAGAATCCGCCGAGATCTCATTCGACTCTGATAAAATCCGGTCTTCTGAGATCATCAAACGAATTGTGGAGCTGGGTTTTGAGGGAAAGCCCATCGGAACCCCGATCGAAGAACAGACCGGCCTGGCCGCGATATTATTCACCGCATTGCTTGCCATCCCCGTTTTCTCCATGGCGATGTTCGGCGCTGATAATTGGCCGAACAGGTTCAGCCAGATGGTTTTGTCCGGGATTATTCTAACGACCACCGGGCGCCGCTTTTTCACGGGGGCCGCCCGTTCTTTGGCATCGCGCTCCGCGAACATGGATGTGCTGGTCGCCATGGGCGTGGGCGCGGCTTGGGGATATTCCGCGCTGGTAATGATGTTTCCCTCGATTGGCCACGGTGGGATGATCCATTTCGAAACATCCGCGGTGCTCGTGCTGTTCATTTTATTCGGAAAAATGCTCGAAACCCGGGCCAGACATAAAGCGACGGCCTCTCTTCGATCGCTCACCCGCATGCAGCAGGCGAAGGCCAGACGGGTATTAAACGATCTCGAAGAAACAATCGACGGGGCTGAAGTGAAACCCGGAGATCGGATCAGGGTACTTCCGGGTGAGTGCTTCCCTTCGACGGGGTGATAGAGCGCGGGGAAACTGCCGCCGATGAGAGCCTTCTAACGGGTGAATCGATGCCTGTTTCCAAGGGACCGGGGGCGACTGCCATCTCGGGGAGCCTCAACCTTACGGGAGAGGTTCTTGTGAAGGCGAATCGGAATGGAAGCGAATCCACCCTTCAGGCGCTGATTCGGACGATGCGTCGGGCTCAGGCCGATAAGCCGCCGATTCAACGATTCGCCGACAGGGTATCTGACTGGTTCGTTCCTGTTGTGATCGGTTCGGCACTGATCACCGGCCTTGGATGGATCGCCTCAGGGACCGATTGGAACATGGCGCTGATGCACTCGATAACCGTCCTGGTCGTGGCATGTCCATGTGCGCTTGGGCTGGCCACCCCAACCGCGGTGGTTGTAGCGTGCGGAATCGCTTTGCGCCGCGGCCTTCTGGTCAAAAAGCCATCCGCCCTCGAAGCCCTTGCATCGATAAAATTCATTTTATTCGACAAAACTGGTACTCTGACCGAAGGAACCCCCACCGTGAAATTCGCCATGGATACCACCGGCGGGGAACTTGCCATTAATGCAGTCAGACCAGAACCCAGCGTGAATCTTCAGTGTTTGCTCGGCTTTCTCGGACGGTCCATCCATCCCTTGGCTCGCGGGGCCGCCGCTTGGGTTGCAGCGAAAGGAATCGTTCCCGAAACCCCCATATCGGTCGAGGAACAAAAAGGGTTCGGCATACTAGGGAAGGCCGCTGACGGGTCTGAATGGCTAATCGGAAGCCGGGAGCTTCTTGAAGAAAAAAAGATCAAAGTTCCCGATCTTCCTGATGTTTTCCGAAAAGAGGCTTTGACAACCGTTTTCGCCGCCAGGGAGGGCATGATCGCAGCGATTTTCGGGCTTGCCGATGCTCCAAAGGCCGCTGCTTCAGAAACAATAAGGCAACTTCGCGATCGTGGAGTCGAGCCGGTCATGGTTTCGGGAGACAGGCCCGAAGTGGCGTCGGCAGTGGGTTCAGCGGTCGGAGTGACCGAAATAAGAGCGGGGGTGAAACCAGAGGGGAAGTGGAAAATCGTGAAGGATTACCTTACCCGTGGGCCGGTTTGCTTCGTAGGCGATGGGATAAATGATGCTCCCGCATTATCAGCCGCGACAGTCGGAATCGCCATCGGTTCCGGCGCGGACGCAGCGAAGGAAGCCACCGACCTGGTTCTCCCCGGAACTAACATTTCATTGCTTCCCTTTGCGATCGATCTGTCTCGCCAGACCCTCCGGAAAATCCGACAAAACCTGTTTTGGGCGATGGTCTACAACCTCCTGGCTCTTCCACTAGCCTCCGGGGTTTTTATTCCGATGTTCGGCCCCGGGGCATCTATAAGCCCTGAACTAGCCGGGCTTCTCATGGCTTTATCCTCGGTTTCGGTCGTTACCAACTCCCTGCTTTTACGAACGTTTTTCCCTGAATCCGACGGCTCCGGGTAAAACCGCTTTTTTGAAAATTCCATCACTTCCTGGGCTTGACGAATGCAGGGTTCCAGGCTAAACTCGGATGGTTTCGTATTTCCAGGTTGGGAGGGATTGTGAATTTTCCGAGAAAACAAACACTGAAAGCAATGTTTTGTTCGCTGTTGGTGGCCTGCCTTCTGGCATTTTCGCCCGTTTGGGTATCCGCGGGCGAAATCGTTCAGACGAACGCTGAGTTGGTACAGGCCTTCCAAAATCTGAAAGTGGTGGGTGATGACATCTCCGCCATGGTTCGCTTTTTGTGGAAAAACGACGAAGCATGGTACACACGCTGGAAAATGATCGAAGATGCCCAGAAGACGATCGATTGCACCTATTTTATCATCGACAAAGATATTTTCGGCCAAGCTTACCTTGGTCTCCTTTCCAAAAAGGCTCGCCAGGGTGTCAAGATCCGGCTGATGGTTGATTGGCGCATCGCGCATTCCAGCTATATGAAGGGAGTAATCGACAAACTCCAGGAGTTTTCAGGTCTTCCCAATGTTCAGGTTAAGTTGTACAACTCCGTTGTGAAGAATCTCGGCAGCCTTTTCACCGATTTCCGAAAACTGGCGGCCAACAACCATGACAAGATCATCATCACCGACGAAATGACCGGAATCATCGGGGGCCGGAACATCGGCGCCGACTATTACGCCGGCGTCGGGGAAAATCCGATCGTCTATCGCGATTCAGATGTCCTGATGCGTGGATCGCATGCCTGCAAGCAACTCAAGGAAGCATTCGATGAAGAGTGGAACTACCTGAAAAACACCATCGTGAAACCCGACAAGATCAACCTCGACAATCAATCGGCACGCCTCGATCTGGCTTATCGGGTCATGTCCCGCTACATAGGCGGTCGCGGTTTGTACAATCCCAAGGAAATACCCAACATCTCCGACAAGCTGCGTGAGGCTCTCAATGAAATGAATGCGGATGTTTCGAAATATAAGGGGATCACCGCCTTCTCCAGCTTCGACCTCTGGCGCGGCGAGCGAGCCAAGCCGCTCAAAATCATCGACAAAAATGCCCGCACTGGCGCACTGAATGGCATCACCCCCGCACTCGTGAAATTCATTGACGCTTCCAAAGATGAGATCCTGCTTCAGAACCCCTATGTCGTTCTCACCGAGATCGCCGAAGCCGCCCTTGAACGCGCATCCAAACGCGGCGTCAAGATCGTATTCCACTCGAACAGTGGCGGCTCTACCGATTCTCTGCTTCCTCAGGCATTTTTGATGAACGACATTACCAGGCTTCTCCAGAAGATGCCCACCTGTCGATTTCTCGTGGCTCCGACCGAAAAAGAGCGTCTACACTCAAAAGTTTTCGTTTTCGATCGCCAGATCACTGTGGTCGGAAGCTACAACATGGATCCGCTCAGCGAACAGGTCAACTCCGAGATCGTCGCGGCTGTCAACAACAAGCAATTCGGAACCATGGTAGCCCTCCGCATCTGGAAAGATATCGAAGGCCGTGTGGTGGAATACAAAAACAAAGTTGATGAACGCGGAAATGTCGTTCCCGCTTACGGGCCTGAAAACCATCTTTCTCCGGAGGTCGTCAAAAAAATGAACCTGATGCGCAAGCTTGGCTGGATCAGGCCATTGATCTGATCGACCTGTAAATCCCGTAAACCAAACCGCCTCATGTCCGGGCGGTTTTTTTATACAAAGGCGTTCTGATTTGGGGGAACGAAAAAAATATAAAACGTATCTGCTCAAAAAGAAGGGGCATTAGCCGATTCTCAACATAAAGCGAGATTCCTCACATTCGTTCGGAATGACAAGCGATGCTGTCATTTCGACCGAAGGGAGAAGTCTCTTGCGCCAGGATCGTTGAGCTTCCCCGAATTATTGAGTGGATACTA
>MNYA01000465.1 GCA_001872985.1 bacterium CG2_30_54_10
GAAGCGGGCGAAGCTGTATCGCATGTATAAGAACCTTATGGGGCATCTTCTCGACGAGGTCAAAGTGGAATTCCACGCAGCAAAGGTTCTTTCCCCATTGAAAGAACTTTCCCCCTTAAAAGAAGATACTGGGGTATTTACTTGACTCCGGCATTCTGTGGCCAAAGCCGCATAAAACCAGAGTTCCCGTCGGAAAAGGAATCAAATGGGGCAAACTGGGCGGTTAAGCCCATCTCGGTGGGATTTACTGGATCCAAGGGAATACCCCAGTAAGAAGATTCCTGAGAGCAGATCGACACAACCATGAAGCCGATACCCTGCTATATTTGCGAAGAGCATCACGAAGCTTTCCTTGCATGGCATCATGCCATTTTTACCGGGGCCATCGAACCCGGTCCCCGCAGCCTGTTACATGTGGACTGGCACGCCGATATGCGGTGCCCTCAGCTCGATATTTCCGTGCATGACGCCTCCCGATCACTGAGAGCCGCCCACGATATCACCTACGGGGAACTGGGCATCGCATCTTTTCTTATTCCAGCGGCGTTTCTCGGTATCTTCAGCAATATTGGCTGGCTTCATCCCCAAGCCGCTTCGAACGGTGAGATCAGCCGGCAGTATGTCCGCTCACTTCGGGAGGAGGGACGTCATTTCATCGTGTGCCAGGACGCCGATCCCTGGGAAGGCCTCACGAAGCCATGGGAGGACCGGGCATATTTCCAGAGCCGCGTTCTTTCTCTTTCAGGCGCATGGGACCCCGATCTTCCCGTTTTGCTGGACATCGACCTTGATTTTTTTCCTGCCGCATCTACCCTCGCGGCGAATGGAAGGTTGAAATCACCAGCGCGGAATTTGTCCGGTTTCAGTCGGACCGCTACCATTTTCTAAAACTCAGACAGCACTGCCGGGCAATTCAGGCCGGTGACCGGTATTTCCTGGATTTCGACAGGAACGGCCCAGCCGCCGGGTCAGGTGCTGAGTTGTCCCCGGACAGAATTCTGGAAAGGATCGAGTTGTTTTTTTACTACCTGCGAAAAAATAATGTGAAGCCATGCCTGATCACGCTGAGCAAATCGGTCCGAAGCGGATATACGCCGCCCGATCAGGCCGGATTCATTGAAGAACATCTACTGGGCCGCCTGGAAAATTCGTATTGTCTCGAGTATCGGCCGATTGAAACAGTTTTAGCGGAGATCGGGTAGGCATGACCGACATGGAATCTTCACCGTCTTTCGCTCATTACAAAAGGTTCAAGGAAATCCTCGTGGCAGATCCGGGGTTTTTGCCAGATTTGCGGCAAGATCCCAAGGGAACGCTCGCGGCCCACTTTCTGAGTGTGCCGGTCGCTTTGTTTGCGCCTCATTTATCCCTGCCGGTCCGCTCCTGGCCGTTCGCCGACATTGACCGGCGGGTCATGGGAACCGACTGGCGCCATGAAATCCCCGGTGTCGATGAATCCGCAATCATCAATCCCCGTTTCAAAGCCTGGTTTCGCCGTCAGCAGGAACGCATCAGAGGCCAGTTTGTGAAACCCCACGCAGATTTGCTCAACCAGGTGTTGTTCGCGTTTGAGTTGTCAGTCGGGTGTTCGGGTGGATGTGACTTCTGCACTTTTTCTGCACCTTCTCTCGAGGAGGTATTTCGATACACAGAGAAAAACCAGCACCTGTGGCGGGGAATATTGATTGCCGCGCGCGAAGTGATCGGTCCCGCCGCGGGCTTCTGCACCGGATACTGGGCGACCGATCCGTTTGACAATCCTGATTATGAAAAATTCTGTCGGGATGCCCACGCATGCTTCGGCCGGTTTCCCAAGACCACCACGATCAAGGGGCAGGTTTCCCCCCCCCGAAGCCTGGAATTTCAGAAAATGGTTAGTGAAAAGCAGGGAATTCCCACATTTTTCGGATTTTCCGTCACCTCCTTGGATATGCTCGACCGGATCCATTCGCGATTTTCCCCTGAAGAACTGGAGTTCATCGGGCTGGCCCTGAACAATCCCGAGGCCTCCACCCGCTACAGCAACACCGGCCGGATTCGAGAATTGACAGGGGAAAAACCCGGCGAGGAAAAAATCTATCTCGAGGGAACCTCCGCCTGCCTGACCGGCTTTCTGCTAAATCTTCCGCGGCGGACGATCCGGTTGATCTCTCCGTGCCCCCCGAGTGAAGCCTGGCCTTTCGGATATCTGGTGTTCGACTCGGTCAGGTTCTCCGATCCCCCTGATTTCGCCCGGCGTTTGGAGTGGCTCATTGCCGAACACATGACAGTTGACCGTCCGTCGGAGCAGATTCTCCGAATCCGATCCGATCTCGAGCTCACCTTGTTGGAGGATGGATTTGAATTGAAAACGCCGCACCTGAAACACACTTTCACCGGAGACCCGCTGCTGAGGGAATTGGGGCGTTCATTGGCCACAGGTTCGCATCGGATCGCTGATCTGGAGGAGAAATTCATTCTCTACACAGCCTCACCCGATTTCATTTCCGACACTGTCCGGCGATTATTCGAGGCCGGCCTCCTCGTAGAACCCGGGAATGGAGCGACATCGAACGATGACTGACATCCAACTGGTTTTCATGCCCTTCGGCCCTGTCGAATGGCCATCCTCGGCGATCGGACAACTTCTGGGGGCTTGCCGGCGGGCTGGGCTCTCCGCGAGGTCCACGTATCCCGCCCTCGAGTTTGCTGCCAGGATCGGCTTCCCCCAGTATGCACTCCTTTCCGGCATCATTACGACCGACACGTTGCTCCAGGAATGGGTTTTTTCCCGCGCTGCTTTCGGATACCTGGAACAGGGCGAGGACCTTCCCCGATCGATCATGCCCGACGACTCTTTTCTCGGTACGGTGACCGAGTTTTTGCTGGGTCATGCGACCCCTGAGCAGGTCGAGAAAATCAACCGCATTTTCAGGGTGTTTTATGATGAACAGGGCCGGTTTACAACCGCGGAGTTTTATCGGATCCGCGAGGAAGCGGGGTCGTTCACCCGCGAAGCAGCGGAAAAAATCGCCGCGTCGGGAGCGCGGATTGTCGGCTGTACGACTACCTATCAGCAGTACACTTCCTCACTGGCACTGACCCGCGCGCTCAAGGCCATCAACCCGGAAATCGTCACCTTTCTGGGTGGCGCGGCATGCGAGGGGGAGATGGGGGAAGTCACGGCGCGGAACTTCCCCTGGCTGGATTTCGTCGTCTCGGGGGAAGGTGACGTCGTTTTCCCCGATCTCTGTGCGAAAATCCTGTCTGGTGGTCTATCCGCGGCTCTGAAGGATATCCCCACCGGGGTCTTCACCACACACCAACCGCAGGGAAGCAGGGAAAACGGCGGTCGTGGCAATACGGTCATGGTCGGGTCCATGGATGAAACCACCCTCCCCGAATACGATGATTTTTTTTCCGATCTGGAAATCTCGGGTTTGCGCGAGGAGGTAAAACCGGTTCTGGTGATGGAAACCTCCCGAGGATGCTGGAAGGGATTTCGCCAACCTTGCAGTTTTTGCGGTCTCAATGCCGGTCGCAAAGCCTATCGGCCGAAAGCTCCACAACGAGTCATCGAGGAGATGGATATCCTTGCCCGACGGCATGGAATCAATTCATTCATGATGACGGACACGATTCTCAACATGAATCTCCTCGACACCGCCTTGGCGGAATTAGCCCGGAGAGGTGCACCATACAAGATTTTCTTCGAAACCGCATCGACCCTCGACGAAGCTCAGGTCAAGCGGCTGGCCGCGGCCGGCGTGCTCTGGATTCAGCCGGGAATCGAAAGTCTGCACGATGAGATCCTGGCCCTGATGAACAAGGGAAACAGCGCCATTGTGAACGTCGCATTGCTGATCTACGCTCTGGAGAACGGCGTCCATGTCGTCTGGAATCTTCTCTGTAACATTCCCGGCGATCGGGATGGATTTTACTCTGAAATGGCCGCTTTTTTCCCTCTACTCTTTCACCTGATCCCGCCACGAGTGGTCAAATTGCGTTACGATCGATTCAGCGAATACCACCGGTGTGCTTCGCAATACGGCATCACCCTGACTCCATTGCCGACGTATGCCAAGGTCTACCCCTTTTCTCCCGATGATCTGGATTCGTTTGCCCTGTTTTTTGAGGAAACCGGAGGAATCACCTCCCGGAAAAGCAAGAATCCAGGTTATGGAGGCTTGACTGATGTTGCCGTGGACTGGCGTAAACGATTTTACTCCGAGGATTTTTTGGAGCGCCCGACCCTGCAGATGGACGACACCGATGGTGTGATTACGATTGTGGACAATCGTCCCGGCCGTCTTTCCGGGCGCTTTTCCCTCACTGGTCTCCAGCGGGATGTCTATCTGGCCTGTCGTGCACCGAAAACCCGGGATGAAGTTGCCGAAACCGTCTGCCGAAATCAGCAGGAAAGAGATGAGGCAGCAATCTATCGATCCCTGGATTGGTTGGCGGCCTCGGGTTTGCTTCTGGAAATCAACAGAGCGTGCCTGGCGCTTGCCAACTTCAAACCAGTCAGGGAATTGCAGGTGGGTGCCCGCCGGAGAGCCTCACCGTTCAGCCTGAACTCCTACGACATGGATGCCGATTCCGAGGAAAACATCCTTTGGAAGTACTTCGAGGAACTGCCTGAAACGACAAAGGGATCCTAGGAAAACGACCCACCGAATCGGGCTTGAATCAAACGGGGGGGAAGGACATCATCGATAAAGCCAATCCGACAAACTGGGGCTGGTGACGGTTCAGCTCTCCTTGAGCAGCCATTTCATGGCCTTGTCCCATTCCTCCGGGCCGGCGATGACATGATCGCCCTCGAAAGAAAAGATCTGCACTTTGATGCCGGCTCCTTCCACGATTTTGGCGTTTTGTTTCAGATAGTCCGGAGTGACAACCGCGTCCATTGTCCCACTCAAGATAGCCACGGCTTTCAACTGCGACTGCTTCAGTTCCCCCGGTTCCAGAAGATTGGCATGAAGCGCTCCATCATTGGAGAGGACCCCGCGGATCAATCCGGGATTGAAGTACGCGGTGACATAGGAGGCCATCCCGCCCCCAGAAAATCCGCATAGATACACCCTTTTCGGGTCGATGGGATAACGGCTGGAAATGTCCCAGATGGATGCTTTGAGAGCTGGAAGAAAATTATCCAAGGAAACATTGTTGCGAAAATTGTATGAGGCACCAAAGAAGCACGAATTCTGCAGGCAGACTTCCGCCTGAACCGGATAGAAATCCCTCGGATTTCCGTTGGGGGAAAGGAAGAAGAAGAGGGGATACTTTTTTCCCTTTTCCGGGTTTGGCACGGAACAGACATCGTATGCCGTTTCCCCCTGAAGTTGGACTTTCTTGACGAGCGGCGGTGGGGTTTTCTTGGGAGCCTGCGGGGCTCCCCCGCAGCCTCCGACAGCTATCAGGATTGAAAGGGAAAGAATACCGGTTAGAGTGTTTGAGGCATACAAAGGCCAAACCTTCTTCATGAAAAGTCTCCACTATTCTTCTTTCACTTGATAGGAAGTTCAATTTTCCGCACT
>MNYA01000404.1 GCA_001872985.1 bacterium CG2_30_54_10
AACCAAATGGGATTGGTATTATCGTTTATCGGTCAATGTGCTCGCCCTTTCTGACAACACCTGGACGCCGGCGCCGGCGGGGGCGCGGGCGCGAGCCAGAGCAGGAAACTCCGACGGCCGGGCGAGGCCGTTCAGAACGTCGGCAAGAAGATAGGCCACTTCTCGCCCGAGGTGCCGTTCGAAATATTCGGTAGACAGGGAGGCCACGAACGCGCCGTGGCCGCGAGCCTTGGACAGGGCATCGGCCGCGAATGCCGGGTCCGGACATCGATTGGCCGCCAACCCCAGGACTCTTCGAACAGGGCCTTCCAAGGATCCGATTGGTTCATTCTCTCCAACCAATAGCGCTCCTTCAATGACGATTCGCCGCAATAGAAGTGCGAGAATCCTGTCGTACAACCCCGGCGCAACGCTTCCCAGAAGCCTGGGAAGTCTTGTTTCCAAGCTCTGAAACCAGTTGCAATCGGCCTCCAGAACCATCCTTGAAAAAACATCTTCCTTCCACTCAACTTCTTCGGAAACATTAGCCAATGCCTTATCAAGTGCGTCAAGAAGGCCCGGAACGGGAATTCCGGAAAGAAGCGATGTCAAACCTCTTCTTATGGATTCATCACGCAGACGCAGAATCTTCCAGAGAAGCTGTCCCCGAGGGTCGCCGGGCAGCGAGGAAAGAAGCTCGGCCGCCCGCATCCGTTCATCAGCTCCAAGGTTGTCGAGAATCTGGAGAACCGTCTCCACTTGAAGCCGTTCGAGCCGACTAGCCCCGGTCGCGCATGCATCCGACAACGCAGGAGGCTGAATAAATCCGACTGCGTCACGTAAGGATTTTGCCGCCTCAGCCGTCCGTATTTTCTCCAATGCTTTGGCCGCCTGCCGGCGCACAGCTTCGATTTTGTCCGACAAGGCGTCACGGATCTCTGGGATGAACGCTTCGTGCTGAAGGTTTCCGAGCGAGGCAACGGCTGCCGCCCTTGTCAGCGCGTCATCGGAGGTGAGCATTCTCCAAAGAGCCGCCAAGGGAGCCTCCAGATCGCTGTCTCCTCGAGCCCAGCGAATGACCGCATACGCGGCCGCCGCTTGGACCCGATGATGCGGATGATTGAGGAAAGTCCGTGCCTCCCGTTCGATTTCATCCCCCGCATCCAGGTCAGCAAGACTCTCCAGCAGGTTGGCCAGTACCCTGGGTTCGAGCTGCTTGCCCTGAGACAGCTTCCAAAGATGGCAAGCGGCCTCCCTTCCTCCGGAGCTTCCGATGACCCTTGCCGCGCTTGCCCTCACCCGGGGCGATGCTTCACCTTCAACCAGCCGAAGCAAAAGCGTGCCTGCATCCCTCGGCGAAACCTGTGAAAGCTCCGAAATGGCGGAAAGTTGGTCGGCCTCGCTTCCTGCAAGAACGCGCTCTACCCGGCGCCGTTTTTCGGCGGGTGACAAAGCCACCAAAGACTCCAGCAGTGCCGGATCTCCGATTTCTTCAAGGGTGTCGAGCCGGGAAACTACTTCCTGTGCGTATATCGAATCGACCTTTCGGACGACCGAGGCCATTACGGCAAAAACCGCGGCGAGGGCGAGAAAAGCCGGAGGCGGTCCAAACCGATCCTGGACGGCGATCAAGACCAGGCTCGCAAACATCGAAGCGCACGACGAAGCAATTCCAATCGTGCTCATACCCTTCAGGCGAGCCTCAGACGAAAGCACCCCGAGCACCACCGAAAATGAAGGTTGATAAAAACTTTTCGCCAGCCAGCTAAAGGCAAATTGTGTCGCGAGAACCAGTCCTGTTCCCGGCATCACGACAATGAAAAGGCTCAACGCTGCAACAACTATCGGCATAACGCCCAATGTCCGCACCAAACCTCCCGAACGAAGCGCCCACCCGGATAGCGTCGCCTGGCTGAAAAGAACTGCCGCATCCGTCACCGCAGTGAAGATAGCTATGAATGATGCGAGTTCGGATGCTGTTGGCCAAGCCTTGTTGATCGCCACCGAATACTGGTAATCAAGCCAGTATTTCCCAACCATGTTCAATGCGCTCAAGGTTGCCAAGGCCTTCACAAGGGGCCAGCCACCAAAGTCCTCCACCCGGCTCGTAGCTGCGTCCGGAGCTGGCCCTTCCGCTTTGCACCCCCCGCCGGATGAACCGCCCAAAACACGCAAGGCAACGAATCCCAGGCTGGAAACTCCAAACAACACAAGGTTTCCCGCTAGAATCGTTCCGATCGGGAAGATTCCCAATACCAGTTTCAATAAGACCCCGCTGGCGATGCAACTCAGGCTGCCGAAAGCCGCGATTGTCGGAAGATGGCGTTTCGCATCCTGAAGTGGGAAAAGATCGCTCAGGAAATGAACGAAAAACTGGTTGAAAAAAAGCTCGAATACCATTATTCCCAATAAATACAATGTTGCGACGGCCAAGGAATTGTCCGGGAACAAGATGATTCTTGCAAGGACCGCAAGAAACCAGGCTCCGCATGCACGCAGAAGGTAATCCGAGGATCGATGGTGCAATTTCTGAAGAGAGGCGAACTGCAAAATGATGTAAACAACGTTCATCGCGGTATAAACGTAAGGAAGGCCATGAACTCCCGCGCGAACGAAAAACTCCGTCTGAAAAAGTATGAAAAACACGTTGATGGAGCATCTGACCGAAAAGTGGTAAGCCCCAAGAATCCAAGGAAGAGCATTCATCAATTAAATTCCAATTCCGTTAAGGACTGGCCGCGTCAGCCCTTCCGAATTGGGGAATCGCCCGTTCCGCCCTGCCGAAACCGCTCCCAGATTGAGCCTACCGCCATCTTTTTTTGAAGCCCTTCCGCGAGCGCATTCAAAGCGCTGCCCGCCTGCCCGATCTCATCCTGGCCGGAAATATCGACCCGATGAGAGAACTCGCCACTACTCACTCGCGACAGCCCATCAACAAGTGTTCTGACAGGTTCCGATACCGACCGGGCCAGGAAAGCCGCCGCTGCCCCGCAAAGAACCAGCGAAAGGAAACCCACCGCCAGAGCGTGTTCCCGCAGGGTTCGGGCGAGTCCGAATGCCTCGGCTGCGGGCGTTCCAATCGCCACCCAATGGGCCAGGAGCGGACTGAACGAGAGGGAAAGCAGGTCGGTCCTGCCGATGTTCGAATACTCCCCTGTCCAGATGCCCAATCTGGCGATTTCCCGCGGCTCTGAGGCAATGACAAACCGCTCGGCCTGCGCCGAGATTCCCCTGCCTCGACGGGCTGCAATGGCGCCACGATCGTCAAGGATGCAGATGTAATCATTCCCGCGGATGGGATATGAATCGAGAATCTCTTGCAGATCAGCGCCGCCAAGCCGCGCTTCGGCGCAAAGAATCGCATCAACCCGCCCGGGGTCACCGAAAGAGAAAACCGGAACCAGCAAGCCAAGCCCTCGATCTTCCGATTCACCGACATTGTCAGCAATGGATAGAGGACTGCCTGACGTGTAAACCTGCCTCAAAGCGGATAAAAATGCAGTGGATAAACCCGGATAAAGGGGTAATTCTGGCGCCGGCGCCAGCTTCGGTGCAGGTTCTGTGGGCAGGGAAGAGGCCAGTGTTGAGGCCAATGCCGATGCCGGCGCGGGGGACAATGTTGAACTTTGTGTTGAGGACGATGTTCCCCCTGGTGTTGATGTTGATGCTGATGTTGATGCTGGTGTTGGTGTTGGTGTTGGTGTTGATGTTGATGCTGATGTTGATGTTGATGTTGATGTTGATGCCAAGGCTGATG
The DNA here is from genome assembly GCA_001872985.1 of bacterium CG2_30_54_10. Classification (GTDB taxonomy): domain Bacteria; phylum Muiribacteriota; class Ozemobacteria; order Ozemobacterales; family Ozemobacteraceae; genus CG2-30-54-10. The sequence continues at coordinate 3,737 of MNYA01000404.1, forward strand.
CCGAGGCTGGTGCCGACGCTGGTGCCGAGATTAATGCCGAAGCTGATGCAAAGCACGATGCCGAGACTGATGTTGATGTTGATGTTGATGTTGGTGCTGATGCGGAGAACGATGCCGAGCCTGGTGCCAAGGCTGATGCCGAGGCTGGTGCCGAATCTGAAACTGAGGTTGTTACCAAGTCTGAAGCTGAAACAGTTGCTGAGGCTGGTTCTGAAGCCCGATCGTAGCTCTCGGGGCCGGAGTTCCAGATCCGGGCTCCTTGGGATGCAAACACGGCAATTGATTCGAGAAAACTCTGCTCAGATAGCATCGTCCCGACAACCCTGGAGATTCGTGCTGGGTCAAGGCTTTGAACCTCGGGCGAGGTGGCCAGGGTTTCCAGACGCGAGATACGCTCCCTGACGAAAAGTTCCGTTCCGCTGATGAGGGCGTCGAGAACGGCCCGATGCATTCGGATCGCCTGCTCCCGCAGAGCCCGTTCGGCCGATAACTGCGCAAAAAAACCGCCCAAAACTACGGGAAGAAAACCTGCCGCGAGAAAAGCGACTGCCACCTTTGCACGAAATGATCCCCAGTGAATCAACCACACATTAAAAGCTCCGATCGTAACTTCTCAAAAAAGGGGGGCACGCGCCCCCCTTCGTCTCGCGAAGTGAATTCGCGAGGCTCATCCCCCGCGGTCGGGGGCTTTGCGCCCTCCGGTCTGCCTTCACCCTTCCCCCGACTTATTGAGATGATACCTCCGATCGACCTATTTTTGCTTCAAAAGTGCGACAATGACGTCGGCCATGACTTCCTTTAAGAAGAACAGCACCACGGGAATCGCGACCAGGGTCATCACCTTCGCGAAGGTCTCCAGTCGAAAAGGCCATTCGGGAAGCTTCTCGACTTCCTCAACGGCTTGGCGTTCCGCCAGATACTTCTGAGCCATTTCGCGGCGAGGCTTTTCGAGGAACTCTCGCTCGGTGCGAATGAAATCGGTTTCGAACAGCTTCCGGATCTCGGTCTTTCGATGTACCAGAATCCGATGAAGGCGCCAGATCGGCACGAGGAGATATGCCAGAGGAATCACCAACGCCAGCAGCAGCAGCAAAAACATGGTGGACAGCGAAACCGCAAGACTTTCCGGGCGTTCTCCGATCAGGCCTCGGGAAGCCAGCACCATCCAGAAAATTCCGACGGAAGCGAAAGAAGCGCCGAAAGCAGTTCGGGCATAGCCCGTTCCAGCACGTTCAAGCAATTCCCAGGAAAACAGTTTGTCCTGCAATTTCTCAAACTCCAGGCTCATTCGGCTGACCAGGAAACCGAACGTCAGAAGAAGCCAGATGGTTTTGACAAAAAGACCCACAGCAACCGCCCCGAGCATTGTAATAACCAGTCTGGTCGTTTCAAAAGTATACGGAATGAAACTCCAACTTACCGTGATCCGAAATGCCAGAAAGAACGCCGCTGCCGCCATTCCGGCCAGAATCGGCCTGGGACCATGTTCTTGGCTGTCGACGAATTCCTGATACATTTTTCGAAACCCGGGTTCGTCACGAGTGAATCGCTCGAGAATGTTTTTCAGCGCCAAACTTCGTGCCTTGACGAACGAAGGCCCCAACATCCCGACCGCCAGAATGCCCAACACCCCGATCTCGTAGAAAACATGTACCGACTCCCCGAAAAGTGGTCGTATCAGGCTCAATCCAAAAAGAGTACAAACTACCGCAAGCCATTTCAGGGATTGCCCGGCGCC
>MNYA01000027.1 GCA_001872985.1 bacterium CG2_30_54_10
TTGCGGGCAACCTCATAGGCGGTGCCGCCCAACCAGGCATTTACGATTCCAGACTCGCCATGGGCTCCGATGATTATCAAATCAGCCTCTTGTTCGCAGGCTTCTTGAATGATCCCCTCGAAGACTATTCCGCCTCGAACGGATTTCGTAATCGCCAAAGTCTGATATTGAGCGGGAATGAAGGCGTTAAGCCGGAAGCTCGCATCTTTTTCCCAGCGTGCAGCCGTATGAAGCGGGTCTTCGAGGTTTCCCGGGTGGAGTACCTCTTCTTGGATAACATGTACCAGATGAATTTGCGCGCCAAACTCCATCGCGAACGAGGCCGCATATTTGAGCGCCAAATCGGAACTTGCGGAAAAATCGACCGGTACAAGAATCTTTTTTATGTTAATCATGTGGCCTATTTTATCCAGCAGGGAGTTCTTCCAGGGGCGAGCAGCTTCATCTTGGTGCCATCCCCCTGGCAGATCCCGATCTTCTCGTTGAACTCGTACGCGACCCAGTTCTTGTCCGGAGAAAGGGTGGGATACATTCCCGTGATGAGCGGCCGCTGGAACTTCTTTGCCTGGAGATCCAGATACTCGATTTCGTTGTCTCCGTTCCGATCTGAGATGAAGGCAAGATATTTTCCGTCGCTGGAAAATATGGGGAAGGACTCGTTGATTCCAGGGGTTTGCGTAAGACGAACGATTCCCTGGGCCATCGTAGAGATAAGGTATAAATCGTTGGTTCCATCTTCAACGAGCACCGAAACCGCGATCCATTCGCTGTCTGAAGACCAGTCCGCGGCGGTCACCCGGAGTTCTTGCGAAATCTGTGTTGCCTGCTTGCTTTCAATGCAATAGGAAAACAACTCGGCTTTTTGATCGCATGTTGAATAAAGCAGAAATTTGCCATTCGGGGAAAATCCTTCGAGGGCGACCCCTTCCATTATTTTCTTGATCTTTTTTCCGTCACGGCTCAGCAGATATACCTCGGACCTCATGTCGGGAGTTTTATTGGTGAACCCCATCCATCCGCTCGATTCGCAGATCCGCGGGAAAACGATGTTCGAATATGCCGGGGTCAGGCGGGATTTGCCGGTTCCATCGGGGTCGATCGTTGCGAGGTAGGTTTTTCCTTCCTCGGAGGTATCGACGTACATGATCTTTCCGGTGGGGGCGCTGGCGATCTCGGCGATCGCTCTCACCGGCTGCAGGAGAGACATTGCGGAAATAAGAAGCAGCAGGAAAATCAGGCGTAATACGGTTTTCATTTTCTGTCCTACCTTTCGGAGAAAAGAATAGGGCGGGGCTGAAGGCCCGCCCGCAGTATAAACCAACTTTTCAGTAACGCCAACAGGTTTTTTACAGTTTTTTACAAGCCGAACATTTTTCTGAGAGGCTCGAACTGATCGATCTTTTTCTGAAAGTCGTCGATGTCAGACTGTTTGTCTTTTATCTCCTCGATCAGCCATTGGACTTCCTTGCCGTTATCTGGATTATACTGGTCGAGCTTGGCGAGCTTGGCCTCAGCATCTCTTTTCGCGGAAGCGGCGCGGTCGCGCTCACCCTGGATTCCGTTGACCTTTCCTTTTGCCTTGGCGTAGGCGCTCTTGAATGCCGACCAACCCTTCGAAAGCTCTGCGCGGGCCTCCTGAACCTTTCTGGAGGCTGAATCGATATCATCTCCGAAGATTCCAAGGAACCTGCTTGTGTCTTGTTCCTTGACCTTCTGCTCGTAGAGCTGCTGGGCTTTTTGGAGGTTATATTCGAGGGTGTGCAGACTCATTCCCTGGACGTAGTAGTCGCCCTCATAGTGAGGCATAAAAGCCAGGAAATCCGGATACAAACCACAGGCGCGGTCGATCGCGGCATTGTAATCGCGTTCCCGGCCGACGATGCTTGGAATCCCAAGCTTGGCCAGATCGGCGGCATAGTTCACTTCGGAGCGGGCCTTCGCTTTTTCTTTGGCTGTTTTTTCGGCGGCGGCCTTGGCTGCGGCGGCCTTATCAGCGGCAGCTTTAGCGGCGGCCTTGGCTGCTGCGGCCTTGGCTGCTGCGGCTTTTTCGGCGGCGGTTTTGGCGACCTTCTCGGCGGCAGTTTTGGCGGCAGCAGCCTTTTCTTTGGAAGCCTTGTCCTTGGCGGCCTTGGCAACTGCCGCCTTCTCAGCGGCGGTCTTGGCGGACTTCTCGGAATCGACCTTTGCCTTCTCAGCGGCGGTTTTGGCGGTGGCAGCGGCGGCCTTGGCATTTTCGGAGTTCACCTTTGCCACTTCGGCCGTTGTGATCGGCTTTCCAGCGTGGTTGATCAAGCTGACCTTGCCTTTTTCGATAACCCAGCGGTAACCGTTGGGCGGATTGAGGGCCATCCATTGCTCTTCGGTGATAAAGCCCTTGTCGATCATGAGCCGGACTGTGTAGGTGTTGAGTTGAGTTACGGTCTTTCCCTGCGGGAGGAGGGATAAATTCATGCGGTTGAGGGCATCCTGAAGCTTTACCGTCTTCTGGGCAACGGTCAACGCCGGCAGGGGCGCAGGCTTGCTTGCAGGCTTGTCACCAGGCCTGGCTTCGGTTCCGGGTTTGGTTCCGGGGGCGACGGCACTGGCGCCGGCGGGTTTGGCTCCCGATTCTTTCGCGGTTTCCTTGACGGGGATCTCGAGTTCCCAACCTTCAAAGATCAGGTTGGGGTTATTCAGAAGGGTGGGAAAATTCTTCGCATTCAGTTTGACGATCTCCCAGAACCGGGAGCCATCCCCGAGGAGCCTCTGAGCGATGTCCCAGAGGGTATCGCCGGATTTGACGGTGACGGTTTTGTTTTTCGTGGCCTGGGTCGCTGCGGGTGGGGCAGGCTGCACGGCAACGATTGGCTCGGCGACTTCATTTGGAGGCGGAGGCGTTTCCTCTCCCCCGGAAGTGCTGACTTCCTTCGGGCCGATGACAATATCGTCAGAATCCTCAAGGAAGGCCTGAGCGGGGGCTTGTACAAGCAGACAGAGAGCAACCAGAAGCAGAATCGGCAAGCGTTTCATACGTTCACCTCGCGAATTATAAAAGTTAATTATTACAACCTATTATACTGATAATACGGCGGATGTGTAAAAAAGTTTAAAGTTTTCACGGATTTTCACGGATGTTTTGGTGTACTCAGTTTTCAAATCCCGGCGATCGGTAGGCAGAAAGAAAAACAAGAACCGTTCCCCGGGGAGCTTTCAACACTGACCCGGCCCTTATGTAATCGGGCGATTTCCAGGACAAGAACCAGCCCCAGGCCGGTTCCCCCGGCAGTCCGAGCGACTTCGTTGTCAGCCCGAAAAAACTTCGTGAACAGCCGGGCTTTCTCACTCTCGTTCATTCCGATTCCGGTGTCGCGCACCTCGAAGCGGAATTCCCCGTCGGCTCGCTTGCATGTGAGTGAAATCCGGCCATTCGCGGGTGTGTATTTGATCGCGTTGCTGAGAAGGTTCAACAAAACCTGCTCGAAAAGGTCTTTGTCCGCCGTGATTTTTGCCTCGGGGAACTCGGTGTCGAAGGACAACTGATGGTTCTTTTTCTGTGCCCAGCGTTCCATGACTTGGCAGGAATGGCGGGCAATCCGCACCGGATCGATCGATGCAAAGCGGACGAGCTGACGGCCCGATTCCATTCTTGATAGATCCAGGACATCGTTTACCAGTCTCGTAAGCCGTTCGGTTTCCTGCGAAATGATTTCGAGATATTCGCGGCGCTGGCCATCTGAATCGGCCTCCCCGTCGAGGAGCATTTCGGTGTAAGCCTGGATCGATGTGAGCGGTGTACGAAGTTCGTGGCTGACGTTTGAAACGAACTCGGTTTTCATCCGATCTACTTCTTTTTCAAGGGTGATGTCGCGCTCGAGAAGAAGATATCCGAAGCACTCTCCGTAGAGGTCGACCAGCAGCGAGCCCGTGACCTTGTAGACGGCCCGTGTGGCTTCAAGGCGAAGCTCTTCGATGATACCCTGTGGGCTTTCGATCAGCTTCTGCAAGAGGGAAGCCCTCGGCCCCTCGAAAACCAGACCCTCCGCCGGGATATGTTCGAGCTCGAGCCGGCGCTTTCCGACAGGGTTTGCCATCACGACCCGAAGCCGTTTGTCGACCAGATAAATCGCATCGGGAATGTTCTGGAAAAGAGCCCTGAGCCTTTTGTTCTGTTCCATGAGTTCGCGGTTGGCGCTGTCGATCTGGGATTCGACCGTGGATGCCATGCGGAGGAGCGATCTTCCCAATAAGTTTATTTCCCGGAATGGCGACAGCGGCAACGACGACGGGAAAGCGCCGGCCTCTATGCCCTCGCAAGCCTCACCAAGACGACGAATCGGGGTTCCGACAAGCATGGCGAAAATATAGGAAAGGATGAGCATTCCAATCATTGCCAGAAAAATTTTAATGATGATGATCTTTCTGAACAGCTCATGCTCCTGATTTATCGACCGGGCATCCTTGACCATCATCTGCAGCATCTCTCCGGCTGAGTGCTCGATCAGGAGCCCCAATACCATTCCACCGCTCGCAACAAAGGACTTCCGGGTAAGACCTGCAAGATTCCGGGGGTCATAGGCCGGGAGTTTCAGACTTCCACCGCCGTTGAAATCCAATGAAGCGACCATTGACGCCAAGCCTGGGGGGCCTCCCCCTATGACTTTGACCTGCCATGCGGCAGAGGCAGAACCCCACCTCACAAAAGCCATGCAGTTCTCCCGATCCGCTTCGATTTTAGTTTTCCATTCACTCGTTACCGCGACGTTCAATGCCATAAGATCCATTTTCACGCAGAAAAACGGCGCCTGTTCACCACCTGATATTCTTACCCCGAAACCATCCATGGATTGAAGCACGGACGACTCGGCAGGGCCGGCCTTGCTGGCACGCGCGAGACTGCGAAATGTATCGAGAGACCCGCTTCCTACGAAGTCGATCACCGTTCCATCGCTCGCGACCAGGGCTACCGCTTGCGCGTTCTTGATCTCATCCAGCAACGGCCTGGCCTTTTCCTCGAAATACTTCCGTCCGCCTGTCAAAAAGGCAGGGTCTGATGCTACCTTTGTGATGCGAATAAGCGGCTCCTGCATTTTTTGGAGGATGAACTCCCTCTTCACAGTCGACGAGCCTTCCATCTCGGCGAAGAAACCAGCGTTCAAGCCGTCCATTTCGGCTGTTAAAGCCTTGTGAACCAGATCGGCGACCATCGCGACCGGGATCGCGAAAAGCAGAACGATGAAAAGAACCAACGCTGTCCCAAATCCGATTCCGGAAACCTTTTTTTGAGGTTTGCGCATGTCCGTAGGATAGCACGAGGCGGCATCGTAGTCACCGAAGGAATTATGTCATTCCCCAGCCTGGCAGGGTTGCCCCCACGTACCACCTCAGAAACTGGATGGGAAAAACGAAAGCAGAACCGAGGGCGCAAGGCGCCCGACCGCGGAGCAGTAAGGTCGACCAATCACTGCAATGGGTGGGGGAAGCCGTTGCCAAGGCG
>MNYA01000026.1 GCA_001872985.1 bacterium CG2_30_54_10
GGATAGGTTACTTCAAACGTATCACCTCAATAAGTCGGGGGAAGAGTGAAGGCAGGCCGGAGGGCGCAAAGCGCCCGACCGCGGGGGATGAGCCTCGCGAATTCACTTCGCGAGCGAAGGGGGGCGCGTGCCCCCCTTTTTTGAGAAGTTACTTTCAGGCCTTCCGGAAAACGACGCAGGCATTCTGGCCGCCGAAACCGAAGGAGTTGACCAGCCCTGCTTCGATCTGGGCATTTCTGGCAGTGTTCGGGACGTAATCAAGGTCGAGGCCCTCGCCCGGACAGTCGAGATTGATCGTCGGGTGGACGAAGCCGCCCGTCATTTGGATAACTGTGGCGACCGCTCCAACCGTGCCAGCCGCGCCCAGCAGGTGCCCAATCATCGATTTGGTGGAATTAACCATGAGCTTCTTTGCGTGGTCACCAAAAACCCGCTTGAGCGCAATGGTTTCGGCAACATCACCCAAATGGGTCGAGGTTCCATGAGCGTTTACGTAGTTTACCGATTCTTTTGGCGTTTTGGAAAACTCCAGGGCATCGGTCATGGCTTGGTAGGCGCCTTCCCCATCTGGACATGGCGCGGTCAAGTGGTGCGCATCAGCGCTTGCGCCGTACCCGATCACCTCGGCAAGGGGCTTTGCACCGCGACGGTTCATGCTGGCTTCGGTTTCAAGGATCAGGACGCCCGCGCCTTCACCCATGACGAAGCCATCACGATCCTTGTCAAATGGCCTGGAAGCTTTTTCGGGCGCGTCATTTCGGGTGGAGAGGGCCTTCATCTGCGCGAAACCCGCAATGTTCAGGGAAATGATTGCAGCCTCAGAACCGCCCGTGACACAGATGTCGATCATCCCGTGAACGAGTTTCAGGTAGCCTTCCCCTATCCCGTGGAGGCCGGATGCGCAAGCTGAAACGATGCAAAAGTTTGGCCCTTTGAACCCATGCGCGATGGCCACATAACCCGCCGCGATATTGCAAATCATCATCGGAACCAGAAACGGGCTGACTCTTCTGGGCCCTTGCTGGCTGATTACCTTGAATTCTTCTTCATACGTATGGATTCCACCGATTCCGGTCGAAATAATCACCCCAACCCTCTTCGGGTCATAGGCGCCGGGAACAAGACCGGCTTGCTGGATTGCCATGTGGGAAGCGGCCATCGCAAACTGGGAATAACGGTCGTGGCGGCGGATATCCTTTTTGGTAATGTAAGGGGCTGGATCGAAATTTTTGACTTCGCCGGCAATACGGACGCTGTGCTTGCTCGCATCGAAGCAAGAAATTGGACAAACCCCGCTCTTTCCTGCACGCAGACTGCGGCCGAATTCTTCAATGCCAATGCCAATGGGAGTAACAGCACCCAAACCTGTCACGAACACCCTGTTCATGAGATGGCCTCCTGGTTATCAGTTGTCAGACGATCCTCGAACTTCGCGAATCTCGCGGATCTCGCCGGTTCTCCGATTTCAGGGACGGACGTTGCACTATCAAATTATCCGACGGATACCGCTTATCCGTCCTTGGGTTCGAGCCCGGTGAAGAAACTTTTGAATATATCCGCCACTGAAAGAATCTCTTTGATCTTGTAGACGTGCTCACCGGCGAAGACAAGCCCTTTGTCGAGGTTTCCATCTTTGGCTTGTATCAAAGCCCGAACGATGCAGAAAATCCGGGAACAACGTTTTAGACACCCATCGCAATTTTCAAGGGGCATTGGCCCTTGCGCAATACGATCTAAAAAAGCGGTGGAAAGAGCGTTTCCAGGGAGGCCCACGGGGCTATGGATCTTGATCACATCGCCCTCTCTGGCTTGAAGGTACCTTTGTTTGAACGAGTCCGCGGCGTTGCTCTCGAAACTGGCTGCGAATCGCGTTCCGACCTGAACTCCGTCGACATTCATCCCGAGCACTTCTAGCAGATCCTCGCGGTCGGTGATCCCGCCGGCGATCAAAACCGGAATCTTCACGGCGGCTTTAACCAAGGGGTAGAGTACCCTGGAGGATTTGGTGGTGCCGAGGTGCCCGCCGGCCTCCTTCCCTTCGACCACTACTGCCGAGGCGCCCAATTGTTCGGCAAGAACCGCCAATCGGGCAGTGGAAACAATCGGAACCACCGGAACTCCGTTACGTTGGCCCAGCGTTAGAAGGTCACGCGAAAAACCTGCACCCGCGACCAAAAGATCGATTCCTTCATCGACTGCGGTTTCCATTACTCTCATGAATTGGGAAGCAGCAACCAAAGTGTTAACTCCGACAAACCCGCCATTCGCGATGCTCCGCGCGAGGCGGATCTCCTGACGAAGCTCATCCGCTTCCATGCCGGAACCCGCAATCAGACCGATTCCACCCTCGCGGGCGACAGCGCCTGCGAGGCGGCCGGTAGATACCCGGATCGCCATTCCACCCTGAATAATCGGGTAGCGAGGCTTCACCCGGCCAATGACCAAGCGAGGAAGAATTTTCACAAAAAGTCGGTCTCCAGCAACATACAAACGCCCGCTACCCGTTCAAAAGCGGGGCAGGTCGATTGAGAAGGAAGGCTAAAGCCCGTTCAGCCCTTCTTCTGTGTGATGTACGCGACAGCGTCCTTGATGGTCTTGAGCTTCTCGGCATCCTCGTCGGGAATCTCGATTCCGAAGTGCTCTTCAAGGTCCATGACCAGCTCGACGGTATCAAGGCTGTCGGCGCCGAGATCCTCGATGAAGCTTGCTTCAGCGGTGACCTGCTTTTCGTCCACCTGCAGTTTGTCGACAACAATGCGTTTGACTTCTTCGAAATAATTGCTCATGAATCCCTCCTGTTGGGTGTGGGGTTAGGAATTTTTATTTAATACATGACCATGCCGCCGTCAACCGGAATCACCTGCCCAGTTATGTAGGAGGCTTTGTCGGAGGCAAGAAAAGAAACCAGGTTGGCTACATCCCGCGGGGTGCCCAGGGACCCCAGAGGGATCTGGCCAAGCATCTGCTCTTTAACTTTTTCGGGAAGAACATCGGTCATTCCGGTTTGAATGAACCCCGGGGCGATGGCATTCGCGCGAACCCCGCGGCGGGCATATTCTTTCGCGAAACTTCGCGTGAAAGCGATGATTCCAGCCTTGCTGGCGGCGTAGTTAGATTGACCCGAGTTTCCCATGAGGCCGATGACGGAAGCGATGTTGATGACGACTCCACTTTTCTGTTTGACCATGAAGCGCGAGGCAGCGCGGGAAACCAGGAATGTTCCCTTGAGGTTGACATTCAACACTGCGTCCCAGGCCTCTTCGGTCATCTTCATGATGAGGCCATCCCGGGTGATTCCGGCGTTGTTCACCACGACATCAAGGCGGCCTTTCCATTTTTCAGACTCTTCGATCAAATGGTCGGCATCGTCGGCTTTGGAAACATTGGCGGCCACCGCGAGCACGGAGATCCCCTGGTTTTCCATGGCCTGTCGTGATTTTTCCAGACCTTCCGCGTTCACGTCGGAAAGGACTACAGAGTAGCCTTCCTGGCCAAGAACCAGTGCGATCTCATATCCGATTCCGCGGGCGGAGCCGGTCACTACAACTGTTTTACCGTTCGACTGAGTCACTTTGTCACCTCACTGAAAAGCAGAAAACGGATAGCAGGAAAAGGAAGATGCATTGTGACGAATTTTCTTCCTGCTGTCAAGGCCAAGATGATATTTTTTATTCAATGGGCGAAACGTTGGGAATCACCCGACCGAAGCAGATTGGTTTTCGCAGCCCATCGAGGGGAGCGACAGAATGGCCTGCGGTTCGCCCACGAAGCTTGTATTGGCATCAGGGACGATTTTCTTTATCAGACCGGCGACGACCTTGCTCGGGCCCAGCTCAAGGAAGTTTCTGAAGCCATCCTGGTGCATGCGCTGGATGGAATCTTCCCAGCGGACGCTCGAGGTGAGCTGGTCGAGCAGTTTTCGCTTGAGATCGGCAGCTTTAATGGTTGGTTCGCCATCGACGTTGGTGTAAACGGGAACTCTGGAATCGACGAAATCGATTCCACCGAGAACTCTTGCAAGTCGTTCGCGGGCGCCAGACATTAAGGGCGAATGGAACGGGCCGGATACCTCAAGGGGAATCACACGCCTCGCGCCTTTCTTACGGGCAAGCTCGGAAGCTTTCGCAACCGCATCTCTTTCTCCGGAGATGACGATCTGCCCCGGGCAGTTGTAATTCGCGACCACGCAGACGCCTTCGGTTGAGGCCTCTTCACAGATCGCTTCAATCTGCTCGCGGTTGAGCATCATTACGGCCGCCATGGCCCCCGTTCCTGATGGGCAGGCAGTTTCCATGGCACGGGCGCGTTCGTCGACCAGGCGGAGCAGATCCTCGTAGGATGCGGCGCCGGCGGCGTAAATTGCCGCATATTCGCCAAGGCTGTGGCCCGCGGTGGCGCCGAATGGAAACCCGGCGCGGCGAATGGCATCGACCAAAAGAGCCGAGGCGAAAAAGATCGCCGGCTGGGTGTTGGTGGTCTCCTTGAGAGCATTTTCCGGGCCCTCAAAGCAGAGGGCCGAGAGGGGACGACCAAGGATCTGGTCGGTGCGATCGGCCATCTCGGCAGCCCAGGATGCGGATTCTACAATCGCTTTGGCCATCCCGACTTTTTGGGAACCCTGGCCGGGGAAAACAAGGGCGTTCATAAGTTCGATTCCTTGATTTTCTTGGATTGCTCCGGATTTTTCACCAGAGTGGAAAGGCGGGAAAAAACCGTCTGCAGATCTGCCTCGATACGGGCGAAAATAGCGGCAACAGGCTCTTCTTCATTTATTAGCCCGCAGATCTGGCCGGCCATGACTGAGCCATCCTCGACATCGCCATCGATTACCGCCCGGCGAAGGCTTCCTTTGCCGATGGCGTCGAGCTGCTCTGGGGTTGCGCCCTTTTGCTCGGCTTCAATGTATTGTTTCGCCAAACGGTTTCTTATTACACGCACCGGATGCCCGGTAGAGTGCCCGGTGGCAACGGTGTCGCGATCCTTGGCCTGGGCAACGACCTTCTTGTAATTCGGGTGTGCGCTACATTCAGTCGACAGGATGAATCGGGTGCCCATCTGAACGCCCTCTGCTCCAAGGGCGAACGCGGCCATCAGGCCGCGGGAATCGGCAATACCTCCGGCGGCGATTACTGGAATGGTTACCGCATCGACGATCTGGGGAATCAGAACCATCGTTGTGATTTCGCCTATGTGGCCCCCGGATTCGGTTCCTTCGGCGACGACCGCCGCTGCGCCCGCGCGTTCGAGGCGCTTGGCAAGGGCAACCGAGGAAACAACCGGAATGACCTTGGTGCCAATTTCTTTGAAAGCTTTGATGTAAGGGCCGGGGTTACCCGCTCCGGTGGTGACGACAGGCACCCGCTCATTAATGCAGATTTCAACGACCTTGGCTGCGTTGGGCATCAAAAGCATGATGTTGACCCCGAAAGGGTTCGAGGTCAGGGCTTTGATTGCGTGGATCTCCTGGATCAA
>MNYA01000175.1 GCA_001872985.1 bacterium CG2_30_54_10
AAAGACGAGTTTCCAAAACAGCTGTATTTATGCGAGTCTTCCACCGGAAAGTAGTGAAGCGAGAAATGAATTGGTGAAATTGTATCTGCTCAAAAAGAAGGGGCATTAGCTGGTTCTCAACATAAAGCGAGATTCCTCACATTCGTTCGGAATGACAAGCGATGCTGTCATTTCGACCGTAAGGGAGAAATCTCTTGCGCCAGGAATCATTGAGTTGCCCCGAATTATTGAGCAGATGCGTAAAATGTATCATCCCAATAAGTCGGGGGATGAGTGAAGGCAGACCGGAGTGCGCAAAGCGCCCGACCGCGGGGAATGAGCCTCGCGACGCGACTAACAATGTCCGCTAAATTTCTCGGTTCGGCCCCAAATAGTGGACGCGGCATCTTGCCGCGTCGCAGCGGCTGGAAGCCGCTGCCTCTTTTTCGCTCGATTCCGACAGAAGGTTTCAAAGCAAGCATTGAAACATGAATTTAGTGAAGTTTGGCAGTCACGGGGGCGGGCGCCCCCTCTTTTTGAGAAAATTCGAGGGGCAGTTCGTCGGGAGTGACGGTGACGCCCTTTGCGATCGGGGAAAAGGCGGGGTCGTTCCAGACAGGAAGAAAGCGTATGTCGTCAAGGGTTCCGGGGTGGCCGTCGGGGCCGACGCTCAGGAGGCGGGGAAAAGTCCCTATTTCGTAGAGATGCGGCCGATCGGTGTAGATGTCGAGGGGAAGCGTCATTCCCAGCCATGATTCCAGGGTGGGCAGGTCGACTGGCCAGTCGCCCCGGGCCGTGTGATAGGCATAAAGGCCGAGGGCGTTCTGCGCACCCCTGATCCTTTCGTCACTCGAGTATTCCTGTTCGAGAATCCTCCCGAACAGAGGCCTGCCCAGATACAAGTCCTTCTCCAGGAAATACTGCTCCGGCCATATCGCATATCCCAGCCAGTGGGATCCAAATGTTACGGGGCGCTTTTTAAGCTCATCCATAGTGACTTTCAATGCTTTCAATCTGAACATGACCACGGAAAAAGATGCCTGGAGGGCCTTCAGCCAGGGTTCGTAACGGTTGGCAAGAATTGGTTCCAAAAGGCGGTGGTTGCCGTAAGCGTCGACAAACCGGTTGGGGGCATGGATCCCAGGACTCGAGGCCAGATGCGCTCTGACGTCGGACCCCAGATTCCGGATGGCTTGGCGGTCCGCCCACGCAAGGAGAAACAGCGTCGGTCGGCGGCGCTCCGCTTCCCAAAGCCAAAAAATCAGTCGTCGCGTTTCTTCTCGGCCCAAGCGGGTTCCGGGGATCACATTGAGAAGAGCGCCCCCCATAATGTCTCGAAGAATTATTCCAACCATCTTGTTCATCAGCGTCGGTTGGATGCCCGGAAGGTTCTCAGCAAAATGGGCGATGTACAAACCTACCAAAATGGTGCGAAGGGAAGCCCTCACCCGGCCGGTGGCAGCTTGATAGTTGGCAAGGGCGTGGAGCAGCCGCCCGACGTCGGACAAGCCCCCGATGAGGATATCCGGGCCGAACAAGGTGGCGTGCTGGAGACTGGCCACATTGGTGACCGTGGGGAGGAACGACCCCACCTGGGGAACGAAGCGGGTTTCGAGTTCCTTCTCCAGTTCCAGGTGACGGGTGAATGTGGCAAAAGCTTCGAGTAGGAGCGGAATGAAAACCGGCTTTTCCCCGGATTCGGTAGGCGCGGCTTCCAGCTCGGTGATATCGACCCCCAAGGGGGAATAGGACGCCAGGAACAAATCCTGGCGGGCGAGTTCCTCGAGCGTGCTGGATGCGGTTAAGGGGAAATCCGTGCTGGTGGATGGCCCCATCAGTGTTCCGAGGCTGCCGCTTGCGGTGCCGAACAAACCGCTATCGAAGTCCCGATACAACAGGAAAATGCGGTATCCATGGGCGGCTACCAGAAGGATAGATACCCCCAGGGTTACCAGGACAAACCGGGTAAACCCTGGGGAAAGCTCGTTGCTCGGCCTGTCTTCAAAATCAGGATCGTTCATTAAAATCAGGATCGTTCATTCATCGAAACCTTGCTTGCCGATGAGCCACATTGCTCTTGAGTTTGCGTTTCTTGGGCTTGGGGTGTGACCTTTGCATGATGTGGCGGATCAAAGTGGCAGCGGCTTCCAGCCGCTGCTGCGGAGGCTCTCAAGCCTTCGCCACTTTTCGGGCATCCAAACACAGCCCAAGTGGTTAACAACCTATACATCCTTCAAAGGTCAAACCCGTTTCTTTGGGAAATTCAGGTTTCTCGGGGATTATTGGTTGAGAGCTCCGTCGGAACTCGATGTCCCGGTACCTGACCCCGACCCGGTGGTGACGGCAGTTCCGGTTTGGGTTCCGCCGCCCGTCTCAGAGCCTGCCGCTGCGCCGGTGCTGGCGCCGGTTCCAGCGCTGGTAGATGTGCCGGATGCCTGATTCTGCTTGTTGAGCTGCTCGAGAATCGCTTTCATGGTCGCCAGCATCTGGTCGTAATTCTGCTGGTTCTGCGACCCACCGACGATAACGTTTTGGTTGTTGGTGATCGGTGTTCCTCCCTGGTTCTGCCCGCCGCCGCCTCCGCCAAAGCCGCCTCCGAAGAACGGGAACGGAAGTGGAGGAAGGAATGGGAACGGGGCGAAGAAGCCGCCCCACCAACCGCCCATGCCGCCGCCCCCGCCACCCTGCTGAGTGGTCGCGGTATTGGTGGGCGTGTTGTTGGTAATCATCTGCGCGGACCCGCTCAGGGCGCCTAGCACCACCAGTCCCGCCACTAAAAACACTACAAACTTGTTCCGTTGGTTGGTTCTCATGGAATGACCTCCTGATAAAATGATTTTATTTCAACCCGATTAGGGATTTCCGACGTAACTTCTCAAAAAAGGGGGGCACGCACCCCCCTTCGCCTCGCGAAGTGAATTCGCGAGGCTCATCCCGCGCGGTCGGGCGCTTTGCGCCCTCCGGTCTGCCTTCACTCTTCCCCCGACTTATTGAGATGATACTTTCCGACGAATCCACGATCCACCTCGATAGACGAGGCTATCCACTTTTCGAAGGAAGGGAACCCCTTCCGACGTGCGATGTCAAGAGTGATTTGGTCGATCTGGTCGGGATACAGCCTGTCGAGGGACTGCCATTTGTAGGATAGCGCCAAAGCCTGGGCGTTCTTTCCCTCGTAGGAATAACGGGCGTGTTGCTGTAGATCGAGAAGGAATGACAGCCCCATCCGGCGCAGTTCATCCGGGGTGAGCTGTGGGTTGCCAACCGAGGCGCGTCTGGCCTGGATCAAAGGGATAATGTCTGCGATCAGGGGACGAACTACCGCCGGATCCGCCCGGCGCTTTGTGGGAAGATCGTGGATCTTCTCGATGGTGGGCATTGCGGATGCCGTTCCCCCTGTCAGGTCCGCGGCGGCTCCCGTGCTTCCGGTTGGGTTCGAGGACGACGGCGAATACTCTTCTCCAAGCGGCCAGATCGGGTTTCCCGCAGCATCGGTTCCGAAAGGTGGCTGACCTGTGGGTGGGTGCTCCATTCCAGTGGTGAAAAGCGTTTGGATTATCTTCTGAGAGGCCGTTCCTGTTCCTGAGCCGGCCCCGGAACGTATTTTAGTGGCCCCTGCTCCACCGAAAACTCCGAAAGGATCGGGAGGAAACGGCAGCGGGGGCGGAGGAAACTGGGCCAACCCCGATCCTGCCGGAAACACCGTCAGCACGGCGACTGCAAGAAGCAAAATTCCGATTCGCTCGCATCTTTTCATCTTTTGTACCAAACACAATTTCCTATGGGATCGATATGCTACCATCTTTCGTCTCTTTTAACGGGTTTCCAACTCAGTCATTCGTCCAGAAGTGTTTCGGATCGGCTTCCAATGCCTGTAACCGAAATTGAGGACGGGGCCGAGGTCGGGCTTCGGACTTCCGGATTCTGACTTCCGATTTCGGGCGTAAAGGTCGAAGGGAAGCCCGCCCCGATTGGGCCGAAAACCCATGCTCCTTGAGCGCTTACCGTTGCCGAGTTCCCCGCCCGCAGCGGATATTCCTCATTCCGAACCGTGGTGACGCTGATCTCGCCCTCGCTCACACTGACTACAGTCTCGCCGCTTTCAGCGACTCTGACAATGAAATGCGTTCCGCGGATGCCCAACACTGTTACCGGCGTGGTAACTGAAAAAACAAGCCCCTTTTTGGGAACCGCAACTTCGATCTGGCCCTGCTTCAGAACTAATCCCCCGGGAAACGCCTGGAACTTCGCTCCCTGAAGCGAGATGCTGGTTCCATTTGAGAACTGCAAACGGGCGTTTCCATAGCAGCGGAATAACTCGTTCGATGATGTAATCGGACTGCCGGGTGGAACCACCCAACCGTCTGCCCGCATGATCGTTCCAAGGGCGATCCGCACGTCTCCAGATCCGGACTGCGCGGGCGTCGAAATGGGAGTTACGCCGGTTTCCGTTCGGGCCGGGCGCAGGAATGGCAGAACCGTGAGAATCAGTACCAAGGCAAAAGCGCCAACAAGCAGAAATGCCGGAATGGCTGAAACCTCAGGCATCGCCACCGGGGAATCGGTCGGCAGTTTGAAGCGCCCCGGACTTTCGGCGAGCCTGATTCCTTCGACAAACTCACCGAGTCCTGCTTCCGTTGCCGCCACTCTGGCGGCGGCTGTTCGGCAATCGACACAGGTTTCGATGTGGTCGCGGTCTGCCTGGGTCAACTTCCTCGGGTCGTCCGATTCGAGTAGACGCTCCATCATCCGGGATGTTTGTGAACAGGAGGTACGGTTCATGTTGTACTACGCTCCTCGAGTATTTCCATCAACCGTTTCCGTGCCTGGGAAAGATCCGTTTTCACGGTTCCGACTGGAAGCCCTAGAATTTGGGCCACTTCCTCGACTGTCGAGTCCCAGACGTATTTCAGTTCGAAAACCTCGCGTTGCCGTAAGCTGAGCAGATGGAGAGCCTCTTCGATGATCTGCCTTTTCACGGCTATCTGGGCGGGGCATGAGGGGGGAGCCTTCGGCGGAGCTGGGGCTTGCAAACTCGCTGCCTTGAGGCTTTTCGCGTGATCTATCGCCAGATGGTTGCATATCGTTCTGAACCATTTCTTGAACGAACTCCCTAGCTGAAATGTCCGAATCGAACGATAGGCTCGCAGAAAAGCCTCCTGAGTCAGGTCCTCGGCGGTTTCACGATCTTCACCGCACCGGTTCCAAAAGTAATAGCGGGCGGCGGGACCGTACCGCTCGAAAACCACATGGAAAGCATCGACCTTGCCATCCAGAACTTCACTGATGATCCGGGTGTCGTTTCTGTCGTTCTCGCTTTGAGTGTCGTCAATCGAACCGGTGTTCATAATCATTAAACCTGCTTTTTCCCGTTCGCGGATGAACTATTTTGAGACTGTAGCAATTTGACCGATAAACTGCCTTTCAATCTGTCATTGCGAGGAGCGCAGCGACGAAGCAATCCCTTCCCGTTCACGAGATTGCTTCGCTGCGCTCGCAATGACAGTTTCACCAGGTTTTTCTCCGTCAACTTGCTACAGTGTCCTTTTTGTGGGGGTGTGACCTTGACGCAATGCGGCGGCCCAAAGTGGCAGCGGCTTCCAGCCGCTGTGCGGAGGCTGGAAG
>MNYA01000023.1 GCA_001872985.1 bacterium CG2_30_54_10
CGATGCGATTAGCATAGCCTACACACACTGGCTCTCCCGCCAGTTTCAAGTGGCAATTGTCTCCTCAAAGACATGATTCCCCCCAAATTTCCTCAAAATTTATTGAAATCCCCAAAAGAGTGTGGTATGCTCCCGCGTCGTCATTAGTTTTATCGTTGGAGGAGTTGTATGCAAAGTCACGTAAAATGGTTCAACAACGCAAAGGGTTACGGTTTCATCGAGGACGACCAGGGCGGCAAGGACATCTTCGTCCATTACAAGCAGATCGCGGGCGAGGGCTATAAATCTTTGCAGGAAGGTCAGACCGTTGAGTTCGAAGTCGAACAAGGCCCCAAAGGCCCCCAGGCCGTCAACGTGCGTGTTCTTTGATTCCGCAATCACGCTGAACCAGGGGCGGACGGCCGAGGCCGGTTCGCCCCTTCTCTTTACCACAAGCCGTTTCGAGTCGATCGAAATCCAGGAGGCACCAGAAAATGAATGAACTCAATAACTTGAATATCGAGCAGAAGCAGCGGCTCCAGGTCATCGAAGAGTTGCGCCACGAAGGGATCGAACCCTATGGCCGGCGCTTCGACCGTTCCCACACAACCGCTGCGGCAAAATCTGCATTTCTGGATGCCGAAAAGGCAAACGGGCCCGCCGAGCATTTCGAATGGGGCCCGGTGAAGGTCCCGGGCAGGATGGTTTCGAAGCGCGAACAGGGAAAAACGGCATTTGCCAATTTGCAGGATCAGTTTGGGGGTCTCCAGATCTACTTCCGGAAGGATGTAATCGGGGAACCCGCCTTCGCCCTTCTCAAGCGAATCTACGTCGGCGACATCCTCGGGATTGAAGGAACGCTGTTCCGCACAAGAACAGGTGAGGTAACCATCCGGGCGACAAGCCTGACCATTCTTTCGAAAGCGATCAACCCGATGCCCGAAAAATGGCATGGCTTGACGGATGTCGAAGCCCGCTACCGTCAGCGTTACGTCGATCTCATGGCGAATCCCGAGGTTCGAAAGACGTTCATCACTCGCTGCCAGATCGTCCAGATGGTGCGGGAGTTCATGTCGGGAAAGGGTTTCCTCGAAGTCGAAACCCCCATGATGCATCCCATCGCGGGAGGAGCCGCTGCTCGGCCGTTCGTGACCCACCACAACGCGTTGGATATGGACCTCTTTCTCAGAATTGCCCCGGAACTCTATCTCAAGCGACTTCTCGTCGGCGGATTCGATCGGGTTTTCGAGATCAACAGAAATTTCCGGAACGAGGGAATCTCGATCAAGCACAACCCGGAATTCACGATGATGGAAGTCTACCAGGCTTTCGGTGATATGAAATCGATGATGGATCTGACCGAAGAACTGATCAGCGGCATTGCCGCCCGCCTTTTTTCTGACTGCAAGGTTCCGTATGAAGGGAAGACGATCGAGTTCGGGCGGCCCTGGCGCGTTGTTCGCATGATCGATTCCGTCAGGGAAGTGACCGGAATCGCGGATCTGACTTTTTCGACGCCCCGAGATTTGCTTGTAGCCAAGGCCAAGGAGCTTCACTTGGAAATCGATCCAAAGGAAAGCGCGGCGAAAATAATTGTAAAGATCTTTGAAGAAAAGGTTGAAAGCACGCTGATCGACCCGACTTTCGTAACCGAGTATCCGAAGGAGACCTCTCCGCTCGCGAAGGGAAACGCCCAGGATCCGACTATCGTTGACCGGTTCGAACTATTCATCTATGGAAGGGAGCTGGCGAATGCCTTTTCCGAGCTGAACGACCCCGAGGAGCAGAGGGCAAGGTTCGAAGATCAGCTCAGGCAGCGAGCCGAGGGAGATGACGAAGCCCACCAGATGGATGAAGATTACGTAAATGCCCTTCGGTTTGGAATGCCTCCGGCGGGCGGCCTTGGAATCGGAATCGATCGATTGGTCATGGTTCTGACGAACTCCCCCTCGATTCGGGATGTCATACTTTTTCCGACGCTTAGAAAATGTTGCACTCCCATTTCCGATTTGGTAGAATGAAACGCGAGAAGGGTTCGGAATAGTTTCCGAAGGTTGTCACGGATGGTCGGGCCGCCATCTATTTAGCCGACAGGTGGCGGTTCTGTTCTTTTTGCGGATTGCCGTCTGACGGGTATCCCGACTCGTCCCCAGCGGGGCCTCGGGAAGAAAGCGGAGGCAATCAGTGGAACAACCAAATCGTCCCCCCGTTAACGATGTAGTCAAGGAAACCAAGGCGAAGCTTCTGTTCGCAGCAGTTTGCATCGGAATTATAATCCTTTTGAAGCTGCTTGGCTGGGTGTAAAACACTTTTCAGGAAGGTCTTTGGCAGTGAGCAGACTGATAATCGTCTCCAACCGCCTGCCGATAACGGTTCATTTCGAGCATTCCAAGATGAAGGTGTCCCGCTCCACCGGCGGCTTGGCAACTGCGCTTCAGGGTCCCCATTCCAGAATGGAATCCATCTGGCTCGGATGGACAGGTGAGAATTCCCACCTTGACGCGTCGGACCAGCAAGAACTGGACGCGGAACTTGAGAAGATGCGTGCCTGCGCGATCCCGCTGACCCCCGGGGAGGTGCACCAGTTCTACGATGGTTTCTCCAACGGTGTTCTGTGGCCGCTCTATCATTATTTTCCCGAGAATATTCAGTTGGACGCCTGGACGAATTGGAAGACCTACGTTGAGGTCAACCAGAAGTTCGCCGACCATACCATGCATCTGATGCAACCCGATGATATCGTTTGGATACATGATTACCAGTTGTCGCTTGTTCCGGCGATGATCAGAAAGCAAATTCCCGAAGCGACCATCGGGTTCTTCCTCCACACTCCATTTCCATCCTCTGAGGTGTTCCGTATCCTTCCATGGCGCACCGAGATTCTCCAGGGAATGCTTGGGGCCGATCTGATCGGTTTTCACACCTATTCCTACCTTCAGCACTTTACGCGATCTCTTTTGCACGTCCTCGAGCTGGAATCGGAGGAAGGCAGTGTCCGTCTTGGTGACCGCAGGGTCGGGTTGGGGGTCTTTCCGATCGGCATCGATTTCGAGCGGTTCCAAACCCTGGCCTCTTCCGCCGCTGTCGTTGATGATTGCCGGCGCATAAAATCCGAGTGTGAAGGGCGCCAAATGGTTCTTGGAATCGATCGCCTGGATTACACGAAAGGTTTGCCCCGTAGAATCCTGGCTATCGAGCGTCTTTTTGAAAGGGAACCAGCCTGGCGTGACAAACTTCGCTTCGTTCAGGTGGTCGTGCCCTCGCGTGTAAAGGTGGGGGCGTACCAAAACCTCCGCCGGGAGCTCAATGAACTGGTCGGGCATGTCAATTCGACCTGGGGAAACGAGTCTTTCATGCCGATCCATTTCCTTTTCAGGGGGCTTTCTCCCGAACGTCTGAGCGCCCTTTACAGTGCAACGGATGTGATGCTCGTGACTCCCTTGCGGGACGGGATGAATCTGGTGGCCAAAGAGTTCGTGGCCTCTCGCTCGCATGACGACGGGGTTCTGGTTCTCAGTGAATTCGCCGGGGCGGCCGCGGAACTCGTCGAGGCGGTAGTGGTGAATCCCTACGATGTCGATCAGCTCGCTATCCAGATCAAACGAGCTTTGGTCATGTCCCCACTGGAACGTCGCTCTCGAATGCGAAATCTGCGTGCACGGGTCAAGGGATTCGATGCATTCATGTGGGCCGACTCCTTTCTGGAAGCGCTTAAAGTGGCGCCTCGAACCCGCAGGATTCCCGATGCCCCACATGCATCACCCGTTGATGAAATCGAGCGGTTGGTCGGCAAGATTTCCGCATTCGACCCGCTGCATGTGGTTCTTGACTACGACGGGACACTGGTTCCCTTTGCCCAGACGCCAAGTCTCGCGATCCCCGACAACGATCTCATAAAACTGCTCCAACTTTTGGCAAATAGGCCCCATACCGTCGTTCATATCATCAGCGGCAGAACACGCGAGGCTCTCGTGGAGTGGTTCGGAAATCTTCCAGTCGAATTGGAAGCAGAGCATGGGTTTTGGTCGCGTCCCCAGGGGTCGAAAACCTGGGCAGCGGTTTCAATCCCTGAACCAACCTGGATGCCGCAGGCAAGGCAGCTAATGGTGCAATTCTGCCGTAAGACGCCGGGGTCGTTCTTCGAGGCAAAAACCAGCGGGTTGGTCTGGCGCTACCAACTTGTCGCTCCGGACTTCGGAAAAAGGCAAGCTAAAAGCCTGCTGAAAAAGCTCCGGGAAGAATCAGGAACCTCACCGCTCGACATCCTCGAGGGGAAAAGGCTGGTAGAGGTCCGCAGCCACGGCATCAACAAAGGGATGCTGATCCATCGGTTGGCCGAGGATTCAGCGGGAGCCGCCAAGTTCCTGGTAATGGGGGACGACCTTACCGACGAGGATATGTTTAATGCTGTGGGGGCGCGCGGGGCGACTGTCCATGTGGGGCCGGGGCCGTCGATGGCACATTTCCGCCTTGATGATTATCGAGCCGCTCGCGATTTCCTGAGGGCCGTCGCCGGAAGTTCCTCGTCAACCCATTCGGAACCCACAGGGGAGCCGAAGCTGCCGGCATAGAGACGCGCTCTGGCTCAAAGGGGCCATTTTCTAAAAACTTCCCGACCGGTGTTTCTTAGATGCCAACAACGACGGCATCAGGGGTTTCCTGGGTTTGCTCCGGGAGTTTCCTTGTTTGCTTCGGGAGGCTGGTCGTGGTACAGTGGGGCGGTCGACGAAGATTCGGTTTTTGTATCTGCTCGAAAAGAAGGGGGCATTAGCTGATTCTCAACATAAAGTGAGATTCCTCATATTCGTTCGGAATGACAAACGATGCTGTCATTTCGACCGAAGGGCGAAGTCCCTTGCGCCAGAAATCATTGAGTTACCCCGAACTATTGATTAGATATTGGTTTTTCCTCTTAAGGAGCCTCAGATGCACAGATTCGCGTTTTCAATCATCGTGGGATTTTTTTGCCTCGGAGCCTGTACCGTCTGCTCTGCACGGCCACCTGACATCCGTCTTCCCGACTGGTACAAAACCAGCTTTGTTGTCAAATACTGGAACCCCGGCACCCGCGAAATTCGCCTTTCCTTGGATGTAGAAGCGACTCTTGTTCCTCTGAAACAACTGGCCGCGGAGGTTATCTGGCCGGTGGAGTTTTCGTCCAAGTCCGGAAAAAAATCATCGATTCTGCTCCCCAAGGGCAGATCCTGGAAGGCAGAGTTTGTGGGCTTGGCCCCCGCCTCATTTGACGGTTGGGTCGAGATAACCGTAGCCGCCTTTCCGGAACCCGCGGCCATGCGGAAACAGATCGAATCGTCAGCGACCTACACTTCTCAGGTTAAGGCCATTCTTCTCGAAGAAGTCCGCGCACTTGAAGAACCCATCAATATCGGTCTGAACGCCCCTTTGCACATCGACGGGGAGATAGCCATTTCCGCGCCCGACCTGTTTATTCCATCTCCCGTCTGGCCGGTGGATGGTCGGT
>MNYA01000061.1 GCA_001872985.1 bacterium CG2_30_54_10
TCTGATTTCGAAAACTCCACAGCGCTTCTTTATAATCAAAGGAGATCCTTTTGAAATCGGGAAGTTTTGCGGGAATTGCCGGAAAAGCCCGCTCAACCCAGCTTTTGACCGAAGGGTGTTGGGGCAGGATCCGGGAAATCTGGTACTGTGGCTGGCTTCGGGCCCCCTCTCCCGCGGATGGGAGACAGCCGGGGCGATGGCTTCCCACTGATATGGAATCTGTGTAAAAGGCGCCCCCCCACCGCGGAGACATTCTAAAAAGATGTCCTATCAGGAAAGGATCCATCTTGAACCGATCCTGTGCTCGCGGTAAGGTTGCCGGGTTGAACCCACCTTTCCCTCGCAGGATTTTAAAACTGTAGTTCGGCGCGAATCCTGGGATCCGGGAATCACCCCATTGCAGTTTGGCCCCGCGGGTAGTGCGTTGCAGGGCGACTTTACCATCCGGAGAAAATAGCGCGAGGATCGATGGCTTGTCGCTTTTGAAAAAGATCGGCTCAGGTAGCGGCCGGAAAATCAGCAATTTTTCCGCCGCGAGAATCTTGCCCCCCGGATTCGGGTTCGCGGAAAAAGTCATCTTCCGAGGCCGCGCCACCGCGGATAGTTCCAGCGCCTCGAAAAGAGTTTGCAGGTAGTTACCGACTATCTTCAGTGGCAGGTAACCCCTGGGAAAAACGGTCTTGATGGCAAGGGCCGAATCCAAACGAACGATCGGGAAAATTCGGATAGGCTTTGCGAGCCCCAGGGTTATTGCGATCCGGATGGCCCGCTTGTTCCGATCCATGAATTCGATGTATCCGGGCGTTTCAAATTCGATGTTCGGATCGACCTTTGCCAGCGTCCAGCTTCGATCGAAAAGGTCGGGGATCCCTTCAGGTGGAGCAAACGCCCTCTTTTGAAAGCAGACCGGTTCTAATTGGGGAATCCCTGGCCCACCAGGGGATTTTTGGGCAGGAGTGCTCTCCAGCCACCATTCACTTTCCTCAAGGCAGTGAAAGCCCACCCACAATGGAAACTCGGCCGGAAGGGCGAAATGCTTTACTGTGAGAGGCTCTTCCGGGGTGAGAGCCGGCTGAAATGGAAGTTTCACCGGAAATATCTTTGCAAAGCATAGAGTTTTTTCGGCCTCTGGGATCAAAATAGAATCTCTGAAGAATTCGAAACTCCCGGTTTCGGAAATTCCCGAGTTCTCAAAGAAAAACTCGGCATCCTCCCTGACATCAAAGACCATCCGCAAGGCAAATCGGTCGTCGAACTGATAAAGCTGCTTTGCGGTGATGCGTGGAACGCGGTAAACATCTCTGTACGTGCTTCTAATATCTATTTTCGTCCGGAAGGAACTGAATTTTGGCGGTGAGTCAGCAACCTGCGGTCGCTGTGGAACATGATGTCGGACATCGAGTTGCAGTGGAAAGTTCGGCCGGGTCGGCCTCGAAAGCCGAACATGAAATCGTACTTTCCGGGCGCTCGATTCCAGGAAAATGGACACTCCTTCCTGGGGTATGAACAGTCTTTTGATGATGGCGCTCTGAAATCGTTCAACATAAGGTGAGAGCCGCTCCAGAATCGATTGATCGAGACAGGGACTGAAGGAATCGTCTTCTTGTGGGGTGT
Source organism: bacterium CG2_30_54_10 (assembly GCA_001872985.1). GTDB lineage: Bacteria > Muiribacteriota > Ozemobacteria > Ozemobacterales > Ozemobacteraceae > CG2-30-54-10. Next base: position 1,615 of record MNYA01000061.1, read on the forward strand.
CCCAGGGGGTCGGGGCATCGTAAAGATCCGCCAGGAACCGGGAAAAAGTCGCGACAGCCTGTCGAACCGGCGACCGTTCAGCAAGAACAAACGGCGTCGGCTCGAATGACTGCCTGGAAAAATCATCGAGGAAGGGAATTCCAATCAGCGCGGGGATCCTGAAAAGGTGTTTCACTTCGGACAGCGTCAAAAGCGGGTTCGCAATGTCCTGATCCTCGATTCCACGCGGAATTTTGTTAAAGACAACAACAAGCCGCTCTTGAAGGAGATACTCGATTGCGGGGTTCGAACGCAGCAGGAGGTCGAGGGTCGAAAGGCTCTTCAAATCAGAATTTGTGACCAAAACCGCCACGGGCCGAACACCGAATCGCTGAAAGCCTTTCCCCGTGAATGTCTCAACGTCTGAAAAAGCCCGACATCCAGGCGGAAGGTTTATGAAGACGAAATCGAAGCTTGCCCGGACCTGGAGCAAAAAATTCCCCAGGCTGATATCGGTCGCCAGTGCTGTCGGGCTTTTCAAACAAAGGGCTGGAAAATAGGAGATGCGTTCGGTGTTGCTGAAAAAAAAGGCCCGTCTGAAGCGTGATTGCGAGGTTGAGATGAGTTCGCTCGCATCCCCATAGGTTTCAAGTGTTATTGATTTCGGGAAAGCCCCCCTGATCTGATAAGGAAATGGGGCGTTCGCATCAATGATTGCCACCCTCTTGCCCTTCGCGTTAAGGTAGGTGGCAAGGCTGGCAAGCAGCACGCTCTTACCCGCTCCTCCCCGAATCGATCCGAAAAGGTAGATCGGGCTGGTAAATGTCCCCTGAGCCATGCCACATCCTAGCATATCGGGGGCATGTAGGAAATCTCAGGCTTAAAGGAAATCCGTGATTACCAAAGAATGCTAAACACCTTTAGAAATTCAAGAAACCACGGAGACCACAGAAGCCACAGAAGCCACAGAAGCCACAGAAGTCACGGAGGCCACGAAGACCACAGAAGCCACGGAGGCACCGGTGTTGACAGAGCTCACAAAGGGAGAAATTTAACGCTCTTTGGTAATCGCAAGGAAATCAGATCTGGATTACCAACCCCTCATACGCAGCCATGCTGGCAGGAAAAATTTCCTGTACCCTTTTTTCCATCGCAGCTATCTTGTCGTCCCCGTGCAAAGGATCGTGATGCGTGATTACCAACCGTTTGATCTTCGCCTCGGCGGCTATACGGGCGCCCTCGGAGAACGTCGAATGCCCCCACCCGATTTTACTCGGACCCTGAAGCCCGTGGGCGACGGGGTTGTACTCCTCGGGAGTGTATTGGGAGTCGTAAACCAAAATGTCTGCATCCTGGGCAAGTTCAAGGATGTTCTTATCGATCGATCCGTCGCTCGGGTGTTCGCAATCGGTGGCAACGGTCAGCACCTTATCGCCATCCTGTATGCGATAACCAAGAACTCCGTTAGGATGGATCAGCCTTCTGGCCATGACTGTGGTGTTCCCGATTTGAATGTTCTTCGACGCGAGAGGATGAAAATTGATCTGGGCGCTCAGGTAATTCAAATCAACGGGAAAGTAAAAATGCTCCATCTGCCCACGAAGCGTGGCCTCGAGACGGTCATCGACGTCGGATGCTCCATAAAGATTGAAGATGTTGCAGCCTCCCGACAGTTTGTTGCCTGAATCGTCCTTGGAGCCAATGTAAGCGGGAACGAAGAACGGGAAACCCTGGATGTGATCCCAGTGGGAGTGCGTGAATAGAATGTGCGCCACGCCGAGGCCCTTGCCGAAATCGCCCTTCATCAGCTCGATTCCAAGAAGTCTGATTCCCGTGCCAGCGTCGACGATGATTAACTGGCCATCAGAGGTGCGAACCTCGATGCAGGTCGTATTGCCGCCGAAGCGGAGGGTATCTTTCCCGGGAACGGGAACCGAACCTCGCACACCCCAGAATTTAATGTACACGTCCTGTTCCGTATCCTCTCGTGGATTGTCTCGAATCAGTGCTAAAAACGGTTTCCAATTAAGGACTCGACCACCCGTTCGAGGTCTTCCTTGTCGTAAAACTCGATCTCGATCCGACCTTTGAGGCGGCCTTGGTGGATGCGAACCTTGGCGCCGAGAACTTCCTGAAGGGTTGCCTCGGCCCGGGCAACGTGAAGGTTGGTTGACGAGCCCGCTGAACCCCGGAAATCGGCAACCTGCTTTTCTGTTTCATACACCGATAACTGCTCTCTTAACACCCTTTTGACCATGATTCGAACGTCTTTCGGATCGTGGATTCCTGCAAGTACTTTTGCGTGGCCTGCCGACAAGGTACCTTCCACTATCAGTTTCTGTATATCGGCAGGCAGTTGAAGAATTCTGAGAAGATTGGTCAACGCCGGACGGCTTCGCCCAAGTTTGTCCGAAAGCTGTTCGTGGGTAAAACCGTATTTCTGAAGAATTTCTCTGATCGCCTGGGCCTCTTCTACAGGGTTCAGATCTTCTCTTTGAATGTTTTCAATCAGGCCTGCAAACATCACTTCCTGGTCGTCGATATCCTTAACCATGGCTGGAATATGCGTGAGTCCGGCAATTTGGCAGGCTTGAAAACGTCGCTCTCCGGAGATTACCTGAAATCTGTTCCCGATGCGTCTGACGAGGATCGGCTGTATCACGCCATGACCGCGAATCGATCGCGCAAGTTCCTGGAGCTTCGTTCGATCGAAGGTTCGCCGTGGCTGCTTCGGGTTCGGATCAACCTGTTCGATCGAAAGCATGTGAAACTCTCGGGGGGACGCACCGTGATCGATTTTCGGGTCGGATTCCGGCGGCGGAAGTGATGTCATTTAATTGTTGTATCCTTAGTTCAGCAGATCGAAAAGAATCTCTCCCGAAAGAGACCCGATTTACGTATCATCTCAATAACTCGCCGAAACCTCTAAAACACCTGAATCCGTCACTCCCGCGCAGGCAGGAATCAAAACCCCCGTCGTCGTTTCGCTTACGCCGGATCCGCGCCCCCGCAGGAAGGACAGAAGCCTCGTACGCGCTAACTTAGGGATATTTTGTCATCTCGAACGAATGTGAAAGATCTGATTGATACCGGATTTCTGGTGGTGTCCCACGCTAACTGATACCGAATTTTGCGAATGAGAGACATGTCATTGCTTCGCTTCGCTCGCAATGACAATTTTTGGCTCTTGAAGTTAATGTAGCCCACCACCGATTTTTGCGACCAATGGGTTTTCCGTATTCCCCCTCTTGCGTTAAAGTTACGAAAATCGTAATGTAAAGACAGAAATGCAAAGCCTTACCGAAAGCGTTTTCAAGTTGGCCCCTCCGGGTGGGTTGTTTGATGGGACGGTCATCCGAAACCTGTTTTCAGAATGCAGTGACGGCGCGCTTGCGCTTTTGGTGCACCGGGCCTGTCAGGCGGGCGAAATCCTGCGCCTGAAGCCCGGGCTTTTCGTTCTCGCCCAGCCATTTCGGAAGTCTGAACCACATCCCTTCGTGGTGGCCGCCGTCATGCATGCCCCGTCCCATATCAGCCTGGAATCCGCTTTGTCTCATCACGGCCTGATTCCCGAGGCGGTCTATCAGGTCAGCAGCGTCACGGTCGGGCGCAGTCGGGAGTTCTCCACTCCGTTGGGGGTTTTCAGTTTTCAACGGGTCCCGACAGGCATTCCCAGGGCCGGGGTGGAAGCTGTTGCGGTCGCACGCAACGCTTGGGCGTTCATCGCTTCGCCGTTGCGTGCCATTGCCGACGCCGTCTATCTCAACAAGGATGTAACCTGGAAACGGGACGGGCTTGGGTATCTGACCGATTCGCTCCGCATCGAGGAAGATGATCTTCCCGGGCTTTCGTTCGATTCCGCGGAGGAGATTCTGGAAAGTTTCCGCAGTCGCAGGGTCCGAGCCTTCCTTGAAGGGTTGCAAGGAGCCATCCCTTCCCCTTC
>MNYA01000268.1 GCA_001872985.1 bacterium CG2_30_54_10
CGAGCTTCTGATATTATTATGATAATATCAACAAAAAACTATTTTAGCATCATCTTGATAATCTGGGGAAAGCATGGGAGCGTATCTGGGGTCGCAAAGCGCCCGGCCGCAGGGGATGAGCCTCGCGAATCTACTTCGCGAGGCGAAGGGGGGCGCGTGCCCCCCTTGTGTTGAGAAGTTATTATCTTGGCATATTCCCCGTAAAACAGAAACGAGAGGGCGCTTTCCCTAAATGTTAGTCCAAGTGCTTGACCTTCATGGGTTGGGAAGCATAATCTGGTTTGCCATAACGATTTAACCTCAAAAGTCAGGATGGAAAATGGTGAAACCCTTTCGGGCGAATCTGGGGGTGTTGGTCGTATTCTTATTTTTGATAACGGTCTTTCCATGCATAACACAGGAGCCGCAAGCTTCGAGGGAATTTTCCTCCAGCCTTTTTTGCGATGGGAAAACCGCCTCATTTTCCCTTCGCCTTTCCCAAGCCGGGTGTGTATCGATCAGCGCTGGTTCTAAAGGACGACGGGAGAAGCTGCGCATCTGGGGGCCAGCCTGGATGGACGCAGGACAGTTTTCAATCACCATTCCTATAGAAAAGGTAGCATCCAAGTCGGGGTCGGTGGAATTTTTCACGGATGAGCTCGTGCCTCGCCTGGCGATTGGCCGTACGGGCACCGGCGAACTGCAATTCGTTCATCCGATGGGCCTCGGCTGGGATCCGACGAGAAAAGAACTCTACGTTGCCGATACCGGGAACGACAGGATTGTCAGGCTTGGGCCAGATGGCAGGTTCATCGCCCAATATGGCGGGTTTGGCCTTGCCCTCGGAGATGTTTCCGAAGAAAAAGAGGACAGCCTCGACGCCCCCTGGGATGTCGCCCCAGGAGGATTTTCCAATTTCTACGTTTCAGATCAGAACAACGATCGGATCTGTGAATTCGATGCATACAAAAGCTTCAAGGGGAAGTTCTATCCGACAATAGGCGATCGGAATTCCAGGCTCAGCCGCCCCCGGGGCCTTTCCATTGACGGCGAGAACAATATCTGGGTCGTTGACTCCAGGAATGACCGAGTTCTCAAGCTTGCGCCAAGCGGTGCCAAGCTGTTCGAACTGGGAGGATTCGGAGCAGGCAGATGGAGTTTTCGGGATCCGACCCAGGTAGCCGTGGACGATTCCGGGAGGATCTTCGTCTGCGATCCCGGCAACCACCGTGTCAGTGTTTTTGACAGGCTGGGTTCCTTCATTTCCGAAATCAAGGATCACCTGTCCTCCCCAACCGGAATCGCGATCGATCCAGATGGAATCCTCTCGATCTGCGACGAGGTGACTGGAGAACTCGGTCTTTACACGCCGGCGGGGATTCGAATATTTTGGATGAACGGGATTACCGAAAGCGACCGATTCAGGGCGCCGGCCGATGTGGTTGCGACCGGCAGGGTAATTTATCTTCTCGATTCCGGCAATAACCGGGTCGTCATTCTGGAGCGCAGGAAGACTGGTCGGGAATGCACTTGGCAGGCACTCTCGCGCGTGGTAAAATAAGTGCTCGTTCCGGACTATCCGTCAGGGGGATTTTCTTTGATTCTTTGCAAAAAACGGGTTGCAATGGTTTTTTTTCTGGCGCTGCTGACGGTTTCCTTCGTCGCAGGCTGCGAGAGCCGCTCCCAGAGGAAAACAAAAAACACCTTCAAGCTGAAAGTCAGCGATGAGGTGAAGGATATTCCTCTTTCGGAAATCCTTCCGAAGAACACCAAGGGCATTGGGAAGCACGAAAAGGAAATCAGCGACAGCGTCCGCTACGATTACATGTATGGAACTCTCGCCGGCCAATACGGGAACCTTGCCATCTCTGAGAAGAGCCTGAAAAAAGCTCTGGCGCGAGAGCCGGACTTTGTAGATGCCCGCCACAACCTTGGTCTTGTCTATTACAAAAAGGGCTTGGCTGACAAGGCAGTCAAAGAGTGGGTAACGACTCTCCGCCTCGATCCGAAATATTCGGAAACCTATTATGACCTTGGAATTTTCATGCTGGACAGCAACCGGAAAAAAGATGCGGTGACATTGATGAATAGGTGCATTCAACTTGAACCCTACCATCTGAAAGCGCGGTTCGCTCTTGGCAAAATGGCCCAGATTGATGGAAAAATCCAGGAGGCAATACGGCATTTCCGCGCCTACCAGATGAAGGACAAAGGTGACCTGCGGGTTCACATCGCGCTTGGAGAGTTGTTTCTTCTCGCGAACCAGGCTGACACCTCTCTGAAGGAGTTTGAAGCGGCCGCCCGGATCGATGACAAGAACCCGCAGGTGCATTATCAACTCGGAGCTGCCTACCATAGGCGGCAGTCGATCGGCCAAGCCCTTTTTCACTACAAACGAGCCACGGAACTCGCTCCAGATCACATGGATTCTTTCATCAACATTGGCGACATTTATTTTTCCCGCCAGGAATACGCCTCCGCCCTTGCAGCATATAATTCGGCCCTGGGCGTAGATTCGACGAACACCTACGCGAAAAGGAAGGCAGCCCAGGCGGAGCAGAAGCTGCTGGAGCACAAAAGTGGTTTATGACGGGTTTTCTGCGCCGTCCAAGCGCGAGAAAAACGCGGTTTTGGCCGCGAATGATCCACCGGATCTTGTAAAGCTGCAGATTCTTCAAGACCGGCTCCAGCTTTCAGCAGCGGAAACCCTGGGAATGCTTGAATCTCTACGAGACGAGGTTGCACGCCAATTAAGCGTTCCTTCGAGTGGCGTGGCCTTTGATGCGGAGTTCAACGGCCGTGAAATGGATCTCACATTTACGATCGATATTCAGAATCTTCCCGCGGCCAGGAAGCGGTCATGATTCCAGGAATCTCGCATTGGGAGCTCCTCACGATCGAAAAACCGGCACGCTACCTTGGAGGCGAAGTCAATCAACCGCCCGACAAGCCTGAAGCGGAGCTTCGGGTATGCCTGGGGTTTCCCGACCTGTATGAATTGGGCATGTCCAACATTGCCCTAAAAGTTCTCTACGAGATACTCAACGCAGATCCGAGGATCGCCGCCGAACGAGTGTTCTCGCCGTGGGTTGATTTCGAGGCGCTTCTGCGTCGAAAAAATTTGCGGCTTTCTTCCCTTGAAACCAAGCGTCCCTTGTCAGATTTTGACATGGTTGGGATTACGTTTCCATACGAAATGACTTTTACAAATATCCTCAACATGCTTGAGTTGGGTGGCATCCCGCAGGATCGCAAGAAGCGAGAAGGTCTACCGATAGTTGTTGGCGGCGGTCCATCCGCCTGCAACCCGGTCGTGATGGGTGATTTTTTCGATGCGATTCTGATTGGCGAAGGGGAAGAGGCAATACTCGAGCTTTCTGAAATTGTGATCGCCGGAAAGCGAAATGAAAAAGCGAGGGCCGAGATCCTTCTCGAAATAAGCGGAATCCGGGGATTCTGGGTTCCAGCGGTTTCCAAGCCGGTTCAGCGCAGGATTTTCTTGGGTTTCTCGGAATCCACACCGCCCTTGAAGCCGATTGTTGCAAATATCGAAACGATACATCACCGGTCGCCGCTGGAGATTTTCCGGGGATGCGTGCAAGGTTGCCGTTTTTGCAATGCGGGTTATTTCTATCGCCCAAAGCGTGAACGGCCACACGAGCGGCTGACCGACTGGGGAAACGAGCTTTTAGTCAATACCGGCAATGATGCCCTTGGGCTTGTTTCCCTTTCCACAAGCGATTATTCACAATTGCCCGAGCTGGTCAAATCGTTCACCGAGCACAAGGTTTTTCCCGATCAGACGCTCGCCGTCCCATCGCTTCGGATGAACGGGAATACGCTTTTGCTGTTGAACTCTGTTTCCGATCTTCGCAAAGGCGGCCTTACATTCGCACCCGAGGCGGGAAGCCAGCGTTTGCGAGACATCATTTTCAAACGAATAACCGAGGATGAGATTTTCCGGGTCGTTGAAGCAACGAAGGATTCAAGTTACCGAACGATCAAGCTATATTTCATGCTTGGTCTTCCTTTCGAGAACGACGCGGACGTTGCGGCGATCGCCGATCTGGTTATCCGCCTCGAAAGCATGGCCAGAAGGCTCAAAGCACGCAAAGAGTTTACGATAAGCCTTTCGGGTTTTATTCCGAAGCCGTTTACCCCGTTTCAGTGGGCTCCGCAGAACTCGATGGCGGAACTGAAGGAGAAGCGGCTCAAAATATGCGACCTGATGAAGCGCAGTTCCGCGAAACTTTCCTGGCGGGATGAGTTTTTGTGCATGCTCGAAGCGGTTCTCACCCGTGGAGATGAGAAGGTCGGGGCGGTTCTCCGGGAGGCAAGGCGTCTCAGTTGCAGGTTCGATGGCTGGACCGAGCATTTCCACAAGGAAGCATGGGCACAGGCATTTGCAAATTCAGGCGTTAACCCCACCGATTATATTCGTGCTATTCCGCTGAGCGATCCACTTCCCTGGGATTTCATTGACTTTCAGGTTCCCCGGGAATTCCTGGTCGCGGAGTACAAGCGTGCGGCAGCGCTGGGGGGGGCAGAGATCGAATGACGGAATCGCAGGAAAAACTCAAAGTAAATTACTCCCGGGAAGGCGATTCAGTCTATCTCTCCCACCTTGATGCCGTGGACATCTTGAGCCGGGCGATAAGACGGGCGCGACTTCCTTATCGCATTTCCCAAGGCTGTCATATCAGGCCGAAGGTGGCATTCGGTCCGCCGCTTCCACTCGGTCACTCCAGCAAGTGCGAGTTCATGATCCTGTATCTGGAGTCAGCGGTCGATCCCGAAGAAGTGAAGAAACGTCTTAGCACGCAGGTTCCATCTGGTTTTGTAGTTTTATCCGTTGTTCCCCTTTCGAAAGACGAGCCCTCGGGAAATAAGATCCGTTATCGATTGGGGTTTAGGCCGGGAGCAACGGTTGCCTTTGATTTTTCCAAGGCTTTTTTGAGCGATCCCGGCAAGGAGATCATCATGAGACGCGGGGCCGGCCAGGAACGGCTGCCTCTGGGCCAGGCGGTTCTTTCAATTGAAGAGATTACCCTGGGTTCCAACCTGATGCTTCAAGTCAATTTTCAGCAAGGAATAAAAGGCATACCTTCGGCCGGCCGGATCATCACTGCGCTCGCGGAGGAGATGGGCCCCGCCCGAGAAGACCTGCTGATAATTGAAAGGAACGCATTTTTGCCGTAAGCTACCAATATATGGCGTCCCCAATGAAGGAAATCGGTAGTATCCTGGTTTAACTGATTTTGAACCATGTAGCACACAAAAATCACAAAGGGAAAAAAATGAAAAATTTCTTAAAATCCTTTATTCAACGGCCTTTGTGTGCTTTGTGATCTTTGTGGTTAATATTCTTCAGTTAATATAGTGCACCATCAGAAAATCAGACGGAGGC
>MNYA01000362.1 GCA_001872985.1 bacterium CG2_30_54_10
AACTTCTCAAAAAAGGGGGGCACGCGCCCCCCTTCGCCTCGCGAAGTGAATTCGCGAGGCTCATCCCCTGCGGTCGGGCGCTTTGCGCCCTCCGGTCTGCCTTCACTCTTCCCCCGACTTATTGAGATGATACATAAATTCGACTCAACGTTCCCTGGTGGCGAAATGCAGGATCACGTAAATGAGCAATACTGCAATCGTCAGGATCCCGATGAATGGAAACGGATTCCAGATGGGCTGGGAGCTTGTTTCTAACCCATCCCGAACCCCTTTCAGGCGTTGATAGCGATCCCGAAGCTTCTTTTTGACCGATGTGTCGGGCAACCCCTCGATCGCTCGCTGCAACTCCGCCAGTGCTTCATCGAGGCCTTTGATTGTTGAACTCTGCCACATAATGCCATTCCTCCTTGCAGAAATCAGGGGGTTCCCTTTCGGTCGCGAAGTTTTGCCACCTGGGACTCTGAGAGGTTCATTCCCTTTATTCGGCTGAGAAGAAGGTTTCCCTCAGTGCTTTTTCCTATGGCAATGAGACGGTCGACAATCTCGAAGGCGGTATCAGGATCGAGAAATTTCGCTTTTTGGGCAAGCTGGTACTGAGCGAACGCTTGGTCGAAATCCTTCCTGGCCGCGTAAAGATCGCCGAGCTTCAGGAAAGGAAGCGGGTTGGCGTTGTCCATCTCGATCGCCCGGCGGAGGGTGGCTTCGGCCTGATCGAGCTGATTCAAACAATAAAGAACCTCACCTTCCAGAACAAGGAGCTTTGGATTATCCGGGTTTTCTTCAATTCCGGCTCGGATTATTTTCTGAGCCTCCTCAGGATGGTGGTCTTGGAGAAGGAGCCTGATGAACGGCTCGTACGCACGTGGATTGCTCTTCGGAAGTGATGAACCAGCCTTCATTTCAGGAAAATCCGCTGCCATTGAAGGAAACTTCTCGATGGCGCTCTTTGTAAGCTCGGCGGCCTGCCGGTGAAGGCCAAGATCGGAATAAGATCTGATCAACGCCTTCATCGCATGCTGATTTTCGGGGGCGGCAAGAAGGGCTCGTTGATATTGCAAGCTCGCCTGCGCATGATTCCCCTGGGCGGAATAGACCTTCCCGAGATTGATCAGAGCGTTGAAATTCGCCGGATCGTTCTGAAGAACCGTCTCGAATCCGGCGATCGCCTCCGGAAAACGGCCTCCACGAGCGGCATCAAGGGCTGCTGTATACGCCAGATCACCGTCTGCAGGTGGCGCTACGGGCGAAGCACCCGTTTGACTGGAAAGCGTGACGGAGGTAACAGGCCTGTCAGGAGTGTTGAGTGTAACAGGCCCGGCCTGGGCAACAGGTATGTCTGGTGTTACGGGCGCAACAGGCATGCCGGTAGCGTTGGGCACGTCGGGGACGTCGGGTGTGGCAGACTTCCTCTGCGCGGTTGCGACAGGGGTGGGCTGGATCGTAGGCTCCCCGGACATGAGAAGCGCCGGCGGGGGCGCTGTCAGGTTCGAGATCGGAGGGGCGACGGGAACCGGCTCGCCCAAGGCACGAAGTATTCTTGCCCCATAAAGATCGCTTGGATTGAGATTGACCTTGGCGCTTTTCCAGACGGCGAGGGCCTCACTATCAAGGCCGGCCTGCTTGAGGTTGAGGCCCGCAAAATAGCGGAACTTCAGGTTGAAGGGTTCCTTTTGAACGGCACGGTCGAAATAGGACTTCGCTTCGGTGGTGTTTTTTTGTTCCATGGCCAACTGGCCGAAGCTGAACAAAACGCTCGCGTAATCCGGATCGGTCTTCAGTGCCTTGCTCCAATAGGTTTTTGCTTTTTCGAATTGACCCATTTTGGCGTAAACCTGACCGAGTTCGTCGTAGACCTGGATATTCGATTTGTTCTCAGCATCGAGAATCGTCAGGATCGCCAGGGCTCCCTCGAGATCCCCGGACAACTGTAGACAACGGGCTTTGAAGAACTGGGCGCGGGAGTCTTCGGGTTGCCCCTGAAGATACCGGTTGACGGCGGAAAGCGCCCCGGTGATGTCCCCGGATCTCTCTAATACCATTCCCAGCCGCAACTGAGCCCAGGAAGCGCTGGGGTGTGCTATCAGATACTCCTCTAAAATCTCAGCCTGCCCCTTGAAGTTGCTGCTCGACTCGAGGATCGTCAGCTTCTGAACGATATCCGGGTCGGCATCAAGGTCGGATGCAGCGGGCGCCGAAACCGCACTCGGAGTCATCGGGACTTCCCCTTCAAGTTCGGCTTTCAGGGCGATGGCTTCCGGGTTTTCGGGAGACATGGAAAGAATTTTTTCAGTCCAGGCTTTCGAGCCGCGAATATCGCCCATACGATAAAGAAGCCTGGCATAGGCGATCCGGCCAGGCTCGAAAGAAGGCTTTAGGTCGATGAGTTCCTTCAGAACCCGCTCAGCTTCGAGAAGGCGGTCGGTCTCGGACAGGAGGTTGGCCAGATCGAGCCGCGGAAGCGGGTTGTCGGGCATAATGCTGATTGCGTCACGGAATGCAGCCTCAGCTTCGGAGTCCTTTTTCTCGTTTCGTAAAACCTCTCCGAGTTGCCGGTAAGCGCCCGCGAGGTTTTTCTCCGTTTGTTTAGGTTTGTATTTGAATGTGATACAACGTTTCCAAAAATTGATGGCCTGCTTGGGATCATCCTTCTGAAGGGCTTCCTGGGCTCCCTGGTCGAGGTTCTCGGCCAGGGTTCGCCGATAAAGGCTGTTCTCCGGCTGTAGGACGGTGGCTTTTTCAAGATACTGTCGAGCGGGAACGAGTTTTTTCTGGGAAAGAAGACTTTTTCCAAGGAGGAAGTGCGCTTCGGCATTTGCCGGCTGGCGGTCGACAATCGAACGCGCCAAGCGCTCGGCACGAGGGGCATCACCCTGGTCCAATGCGCTTCGGATACGAACATTCTGTTCCCAACCAGGCCCCACATCGGCGGCTTTTGGCCGGTCCTTGGTTGGGCCGACCGGATTTTCCCGGGATCGTGAGGACCCGCATCCTGCCAGGCCAAAAGCCAATGCGATGACGGACAGGGTCGATAGGCAAACGCGGAGAATGCGGTTCATAGAGCTATCTTCTCAATAAAGAGGGGCATGCGCTTCCCCTCGTCTCGCGAAGTGGATTCGCGAGGCTCATCCCACGCGGTCGGGCGCGTTGGGCCCCCCGGTCTGCTCTCATGCCTACCACAAATTATTGAGATGATTTCCATAGAGTTCCTCCGGTGGTTTTCAGGAAAATAGTTCGCTGACGGACTTCTTCTGAAATATACGACTGATTGCCTCTCCGATCAATGGAGCCAGCGACAGAACCTCCAGCCGGCAGGCTTTACGCTTGTCCTCGGGAATCGGAATGGAATTGGTTGTAATAATCTCGGTGACCGCTGAATTTGAGATCTTGGCCGAGGATTCACCTGATAGGACTGCATGAGAACAGCAGGCTGAAATGCGCTTCGCGCCCTTGGAAATCAAGGCCTCCGCGACCTTGACCAAAGTTCCGCCGGTGTCGATAATGTCGTCAAAGATAATTGCATCCCTTCCTGAAACATCGCCGATGACGTTCATCACAACGGCTTGATTGGCCTCCGGGCGCCTTTTATCAATGATCGCAAGGGGCAGCTTCAATCTGTTCGCGAAATGCCGGGAGCGGAGAACGCCTCCGGTGTCGGGAGAAACGACGACGGTATTCCGCAAATCACGCTTTTGAAAATGATTCGACAGAATACGCTCGGCGGACAGGTGGTCGACTGGAATGTCGAAGAAACCCTGTATGGCTGGGTCATGCATGTCGACACTCATTACACGACCCGCTCCGGCTACCGTGATAAGGTTGGCAACCAGTTTGGCCGTGATGGGTTCGCGCCCTATGCTCTTCTTTTCCTGTCTTGAATACCCGAAATATGGAACAACCGCCGTAATGCTCGCCGCGGAGGCGCGTTTGAGAGCATCGATTACGATCAGCAGGCGCATCAGGTTTTCATTGACCGGGGCGCAGGTCGGCTGAATGATGAAGGTATCCCGGCCGCGAACGGATTCTTCTATGCGACAATACAATTCGCCGTCTGAAAACGAGTTGTGGAAAATTTTTCCTTCCGGAACTCCGAGGAATTCCGCGACCTCGGTGACAAGCTTGGGATTGGACAATCCACTGAAGATCCTGACGTTGTCATTGCTGACCATGATTCCTGACTCCCTTCGGGTTGGGTCCCGTTCGAATGCGTTAGATATGAGATCCGGTTAGGCTCGAAAACGGGCGGATCTCGGTTCCGGGGGGGATCTCCGCCCGTTCGAGGTGGCAGCAGGGAACCTTGACACCCTCCCCGATGGTGGAGTCGTGGATAACCGTGTTGGGACCGACGATGCACCGTGGACCAATCTGGGTGGAGCCGGTGATGACGGAACCCGGCCACACGATGGAATCTGCGCCGATGGTGATTCCTGGCTCGATCCAAGTCTGGCATGGATCGAGGATCGTCACTCCTTTGGCCATGTGTTCATTCAGAATGCGATCTTTGACGATCGAGGTTACCTTTGCAAGATCGGCACGGCTGTTGATTCCAAGGGTCGAAGATTCATCGCGTTCCAAAACCGTCAAAACCTTCAAGCCCTCACAAGTCAGCATCTCCACCAGGTCGGTCAGGTAGAATTCCCTCTGCCGATTCTTGTTTGAAAGTTTGAAGATATGGTCATAGAGGGGTTCACCATCGAAAAAGTAAACCGCCATGTTGACTTCTTTAATCTTCAGTTCGGCTTCGGAACAATCCTTCGCCTCTCTTATTGCGACGGCATTTCCAAGTTTGTCTCTGATGATCCTTCCGTAGTTTCCGGGGTTCGCCATTTCCAGCGTCATCATCGTCACAGCGGGCTTTTCCCGATGGTGCAGATCGAGCATTGCCCGAAGAGTTTCGGTGGAAAGCAGCGGGGTGTCACCGCAGACCACCAACAGACACTTCGGGGGCTGGGTAACCGCACGGGCGAAACACTGGACGGCATGGCCGGTTCCAAGTTGTTCGGTTTGCTCGACGAACGAAACCCCGAGCGGTTTCAGAAATCGAATGAGGTGATCCCGGCCGAAACCGACCACTAGATGAACCGCTTCCGCTCCGACGCTTCGGACTGCTTCGACGACGTAATGCACCATTGGCCGGCCAAAAATCGGATGCATCACTTTTGGCAAATCGGATTTCATTCGTACGCCCTTGCCTGCGGCCAGGATAAGGGCTGAAAGCGATTGTGGCATGGGCTTCTCCATGGTATTGCTTCTGATTTCAAACCTCTTCGTGACGAATAAGCGCAAATTTGGCGGTTTGGCAAAAAAAGAAAAGGCACGTTGCCGGAGCTGCTTTCACCGTAACTTTATACCTTCTCAAAATTCCGGGGGGAATTGTCATTTCGACCGAAGGGAGAAATCTTGTTCCCGTAGAGGGGGGTGTGACCTTCGCGCAATGTGGCGACCCAAAGT
>MNYA01000024.1 GCA_001872985.1 bacterium CG2_30_54_10
TTCACCTCCACCTGGATCCACCAAGCTTCTCTTACGCTTTTCGAGGGAAACATGTCCGAAAGCCTTTCGGCGATTCTTCCCGTTTTCTTTTCGATGCTTCTGGGCTTGGCCCTTCTTCACCTTCTCGCGAAGTATTTCTACCTCGCTAGTTGGCAAGCCTCGCTTGAGGCGGTTGAGAACCAGGTATTGGGCCTTGAGTGGATTCGCCGGGCGCTAATTCTTCCGATGCGGTTCTTCGCGGAAGACTTCCGGGTTGTAGCTGTAAAGGAAATCACTGTTTTCCTGCGCGATCCCGCGATTTTTTCACAGATTTTCATGATGGCCGCTATCGTTTTCGTCTACGGCTATAATTTGACGATCATTCCGTTGAAGGATCTTCCATCGCTCTACTCCGGCGAAATCAGCGATTCAATGGTCTTTTTCAACGGCCCTTTCATCGGGTTCATCCTGGCAGCGCTAGGGATGCGTTTCGTATACCCATCGATCAGCCTCGAAGGCCGTGCCTTCTGGGCGGTAAAGGCTTCCCCGATACAGCCATCCAGGCTTTTGAAGGTGAAATTTTTTCTGTATCTCGTTCCGACTCTTTTTCTTGGATTCGGCCTGTGCTTCATTTCTAACCGGATTTTCCAGGTTTCGAACGGTCTTCTGTATTGGCTGAGCTTTCTGAATGTCGGGTTGATGGCCCTGGTGATAACGGCACTGGCAATCGGCCTTGGAGCCTTGTATGCCCGGTTCGATGCCGACAACCCGCTGAAAATTGCCGGGTCATTCGGCGGGTTCGTTTTCATGGTACTTTCAGCGGTCTATGTCATGAATCTTTTGGTTCTCGAATCCTACCCTTTGTTCAGGCTTTATTTCATCCGTTTCTATCCGCTAACCCAGGCTTCAGGAAAAATTCTGGTTCTGCTCTCATTTTTCCTGCTGCTGGTCTGTACCGTTCTTTGGGTGTATATTCCACTGTCACAGGGAAAGGAAGCCATCGAGCGGTATGAGCCAGATTGAGGCCGTTAGCGATCCGGTTGGCGATCGGGTTGGCAAGCCCGTTGCCGAGCCCGTAATTATCCTCAAGGATATCCGGAAAAAGTACGGCGAGTTCGAGGCGTTGAAAGGGGTCAACCTCGAGATCGGGCGGGGAGAAATGTTCGGGTTTCTTGGCCCGAATGGCGCAGGGAAGACGACGTTGATCCGCATCCTGACTGGTATCATCAAACCAACAGCCGGCGCCGTCCTGATATGCGGGCACGACCTGCTTGCCGCTCCCGACCTTGCGAAGGGGTGCCTGGGTTACGTTCCTGACAGGCCGTATCTCTACGAGAAACTCACTCCCCTTGAGTATTTCGATTTCGTGGCGGGTTTGTATTCGATTCCCCACCCTGATGTCCTAAAGCGTGGCGAAGAAATGCTGCGGATGTTCACGCTCTGGGAATGGCGAAATGAGCTGATAGAAAGTTTTTCCCATGGAATGAAACAAAAGGTCGCGATGTCTTCAGCCCTTCTCCACGACCCGGATATCATCGTCGTAGATGAGCCTACGGTCGGCCTTGACCCCAAAAGCGTAAAAATGGTGAAAGAATTCTTCAACTCTCTTGTTCAACGCGGAAAAACGATTTTTCTCACCACCCACACCCTTTCAGTTGCCGAAGACCTCTGCCATCGAATCGCGATCATACATCACGGCAATCTGGTCGCGCTTGGAAATCTCGAAAACCTTCAAAAGCTCTCCAAATCCCCAGGCTCAGACCTGGAATCGGTTTTTCTGAAAATCACCGAGGAGGAGAGCGAACTGCCTCCTCATCCATCAACCCAACCAGGCAAACTGGTGTGACCTTTGAAAGATGTGAAGGTTGTTAACAACTCAGGCTGTGTTTGGATGCCAGAAAAGTGGCGGAGGCTTGAGAGCCTTCGCAGCAGCGGATTGAAGCTGCCGGCACTTTGGGCCAACACATTATGCAAAGGTCACACCCAAGCAAACTGCTTGGTAGCCCAGGGAAGTTTTCCACTATTAAAGCGTGAATACCAAATTATGTATCTTCTCAATAAAGGGGGGGAGCCTTCCGTCATTCCCGCCTGCGCGGGAATGACGCATTCAAGCGCTTTCGAAGTTTCCGCGAGTTATTGAGATGATACCAAATTATGCTTCGAGTTTTTGCCCCTGATTTATGCGTAGATGGCTTTCCAGGTTGAGAAAGAATGTATTGTTTTGAGAGCTTCCGCTGCGATCGCGAGGACTGCCCGGTTCGCCGCGGAAGAACCCGCCGATGTTGGACCTATTTTGAAGAGCTAGGAATCACCGTAACCACCGAGGAATGTCCGTTCGCGCCCTGCTCTCGATGTCATTACAGGCTGGGGTGGGAGATCGGGCTGATCGGTGACAGCCTGTTTCCAGAGGATCAAAGCACTCCCGCTGACACCCTGACTCCCATTTCCTCGCCACTTGAAAAAGAATCTTCTTCCGCGAGGGTTTTCAACCCGCTCCCCGAGTTTTCCCCCGGACCCGGAATCCCACCGCCTCCCGCCACCCCAATTCCAAAAGCCTCTCCAGAGCCGACATCCCCAGCATCGGCACCGGCACTCCCGTCACCGACACCAGCGCCGGCGACGCCAGCGTTGCCGACACCAGCGCCAGCGACACCAGCGCCTGAGACACCAGCGCCAGCGACCTTTCCAGAGCCCCTGCCCATAACACCACAGCCGGCGCCGACGCCGACGCCGATTATAGGGATTCACGATCTTTCGTTCGATTCCGAAGCGGTTGGCGCAAAGGGGCTTCGATTTTGCTGGGAAGTACTTCCATGCCCCAATCCCAAATGCCCCGTCCGCGAACGTCAGATCATAAGGTGTTTCAAATTTTTCGAACCGAAAGGCGATGCAAAAAAGCTGGAGATCACTCACGGAACGCGGCTTTGTCGGAACTGCCATTACAAACTCGGTTGGGATTTCGGAATCATTCACGAAGGTTTGTTCGTAGATATAACGGAAAAACGAAGGATTCGGAGAAACATTGACGAACGGATCAAACGCCAGGGTATCGTTGAACTCTATCTCAACGAGCTTGCCAAGAAGCCGCTTTCCCGGGAAGAAGAACTCAGCCTGGCGAAGAAAATCGCCGGCGACAAGGATGCAGCAGAGTTGTTTCTGTTGGCGAATCTCAAGCTCGTCGTTCGGATTGCGGGAACATTTTCAAATCGCGGATTGAACATAATGGATCTGATTCAGGAAGGGAACGTTGGCCTCATCAAAGCCATATCGAAATTCGACTGGACTCTCGGATACCGGTTCTCTACGTACGCAGCCTATTGGGTAAAAAATTACATGCAGATGGCGATCAGCGATCAGGTTCGCACGATAAGAGTTCCCCACCATTTATTGGCTGTCGCACACAAGATCAGGCGAGCGATTAACGACCTGCAAGCCCAGTATTTTCGGGCGCCCACACTAAAAGAGCTGTCGGCTATCCTAATGCTCGAAGAGGAAAAAATCCTTGACGTCCTTCGCCTGACCGAAACACCAATTTCAATTGAAGCGAAACAAAACAACGAAGACGACGAAGATGCGTCTCCGGAATACTTCCTTACGGACAATACAAGCTTGTCCCCTGAAGAAAAAGCCCTGGAAAATGCGAAATCAGAGGCCTGTCAAAAAGCCCTGGCCATGCTTCCGGACCGCCTTCGGGAAGTCGCCGAATCTTATTACGGCTTCCGCGACGAGCAGTTGAGCTTAGCCGAGATCGGGCGGCGGATGGGCATCAGCCGGGAAAGAGCTCGACAGCTTCTGGTTCAGGCTCTTGAAGAATTGAGGCATCACGAGTTCGTGGCGAACATGAAGGATTTTTTAACACCGTAGTTTGTGGTAGCATGAAACGTTGCCCTCCGCCCAAAGTGAATTTTCAAGGAGCGATTATGAAGGAAGGAAGACATTTTTCGGCGTTGGTTCTTGGTTTAGCCCTGGTTTCATGTGCATTCGCGGCTTTTGCGGGCGAACTCCCCGACGGGGTTGAACGGATCAAATTTCTGGATTACAACCATGTCCCCCAGAAAGTGCTCGTCGTACAATCTTACAGCACCGGGAAATTTGTAAAAGATCTGTTCCAGGTGATCAAGGGCATCAATGAAAAGGAGGGGCTCTCCAATTCCGAGGTGATTAAGCTTCACATCGTTGGTTCCGGTGGTGATCCGATTTCATCGCTTGGAATTTCGGCTGAGGATGCGAAGAAATACGTCGAGGTCAACCCCACCTTCAAAAGCTCGGATCAATGGATCCAAGACTGCATGGAACTTTGCTCGGCAAAAATGACCGGTTCCGATCGGCTGGTTCCGGCCATCTTCGATTCCTGCCGCGGGCGCGGGCTCGGAGGTCTCCCGTCAGCACTAGCCAAACTCTGGGGCCAGGTATATTTCAAAAACCCTTCGTCATCCCAAGCGCACGGTGATTACGGCGGAAATCTCGAAGTCACCCCCTTCGACGATGTCATGGTTGCCGGAAACACCATTACCTCCCCTTGCAAGTCGTATCTCGAAAAGGCCGGCTACGCGGGCCGGATGTTCCACCCCGACACCAGGTGGCTTACCGTCGGACATATTGATGAATACCTCTCTTTCATACCCACAGCGCAAGCTCCGGGAGGCTACAGCATTGTCAGGGCCGATCCTCAGTTCGCCCTGGATCTCATCGCAAAAGCCCCTGAAAGCGATTTTGCCGCCCTGGACAGCAATGACCGGGATTTCCTGATTCGCGTAAAACAAACCCTCAATGCGCGAATGACCGAACCGGATGCCGGAAAAGGCTCAGAAGAAGCCGACTTCATCGAAATGAACCTCAAAATCGCGGATATCATCGAACTGAATGTCGGCGAACTGAAGAATTTCATCAGGAAGGTGAATAACGACCCGGGTCGTGAATTTGCCGAGGTTGCATGGCCCAACCTCTTCGAGGGAAGCAATGGCCCTCGCCCTTCCGGGTGCCACGCTTACCTTCCGGGGGTTGTCAACCTTACGGTCGTCGGGAATCATCTTTTAGTGCCGGCCTGCCACCTTCCGCCTTTCGACAAGATCATCGAAGCCCGCTTCCGCGCGCAGGGGAACATCGTCCACTTTATTGATGACGAGCCCTACCACGATGCAATGGGTGAGATTCACTGCGGAACCAATGTCCTGCGTGATCCCCAGAAGCTTGTGGTGAACCCGAAACAGGTCGAAGCAGTTCAAAAGGTCAAGGAAAAATTCCGAACACTGCACGCCGTGACTGCCAAACTTCACTAAATTCATTTTTCAATGCCTGCTTTGAAATGTTCTGTCGGAATCCAGCGAAAAAGTGGCGGCGGCTTCCAGCCGCTGCGACGCGGCAAGATGCCGCGTCCACTATTTGGGGCAGAACCGAGAAATTTAGCGGACATTGTTAGTCGCACTGCACGCGGACAAATAACTCCGAATTCGTTTTATCGTAAGAGTTTAG